>CALMLJ010000165.1 GCA_937868025.1 uncultured Acidimicrobiaceae bacterium | reverse complement strand
TCGGACGCGCCGCCGCCCGCATAGGCGGTGGCGATGAACAGGAACGCGGCGAGCAGGAGCACGGCGATGAGCGGCCCGCGTTGCAGCACGAAGGCGACGAACGGCGATACCTCGACGTCGTCGGCATCGTCCATCCACGCCGAGTGGCCGCCGGGGTACTGGTCGCGCCACGCCGGGTCGGCGTCGAAGCGTTCGGGGTTGCCCGGCGGTCGGGCCCGAGGTCGTGATGGGTCCGATGCCGACGGACCGCCGGGTGCCCGGCTCGTGCCGGCGGTGCGGTTGCCCGTGCCGCTCGTCGGGCGTGCCGTCGACACGCCGTGATCGCGGTCGTACGCCTGACGCCGAGCCATGTCGCTGAGCACCTCGTACGCCTCGTTGACCTCGCGCATGCGCCGACCGGCGAGCTGCTGCTCGGCGGGGGACCCGGAGCGGACGCGGTCGGGGTGGAGCGCCCGGGCCAGGTTCAGATACGCGACGCGGATCTCCTTGGAGGTGGCCCGCGACCCGACCCCGAGGATCGTGTAGTGGCTCCGGCCCGGCTCGGTGCCCATCGGGGATCAGACGCCCATCGAGCGCCCGATCACCTCCTTCATGATCTCGGTCGTGCCGCCGTAGATGGTGGTGATGCGGGCATCGAGGTAGGCCGTCGCGACGGGGTACTCGAGCATGTACCCGTAGCCACCGTGCAGCTGCAGGCACGTGTCGACGGTGCGCTTCTGCATCTCGGTGCACCACCACTTGGCCATCGCCGCGGTCTCTGCGGTGAGGGTGCCCTCCATGAGCTCGAGCACGCAGCGGTCGACGAAGGTCTGGCCGATCTCGACCTCGGTGGCCATCTCGGCGAGCTTGAACCGGCTGTTCTGGAACGAGCCGATCGGCTGGCCGAACGCGGTGCGTTCCTTGCAGTAGGCGAGCGTCCAGCCCAATGCGGCCCGCGCGTGGGCGACGCCGGCGGCGGCGATGCCGAGGCGCTCCTGGGGGAGGTTGTTGACGAGCTGGAAGAACCCCTGGCCCTCGGAGCCGAGCAGGTTCTCGGCGGGCACGCGGACGTCGTTGAAGAACAGCTCGGCGGTGTCCTGGGCGTGCAGACCGATCTTGTCGAGGTTGCGGCCGCGTTCGAAGCCGTCCATGCCGCGCTCGACGACGAGGAGGCTCATGCCCTTGTGGCGCTCGTTGGGGTCGGTCTTGGCGGCGACGATGACGAGGTCGGAGTTGATGCCGTTGGTGATGAACGTCTTGGAGCCGTTGAGGACGTAGGTGTCGCCGTCCTTGATGGCGGTCGTCTTCATCGACGCGAGGTCGGATCCCATGCCGGGCTCGGTCATGGCGACGGCGGTGATGAGATCGCCCGATGCCATGCCCGGAAGCCAGCGCTGCTTCTGCTCCTCGGTGCAGTACTTCATGAAGTACGGGAGCGTGACGTCGTTGTGGAGTGTGAACCCGGCGCCGGCGGCGAGGATGCCGGCCGACGCCAGTTCCTCGACCACGACGAGGTTGTACCGGAAGTCGTCGACGCCGGGGCCGCCGTAGGTCTCGGGGATGTCGAAGGCGAGGAAGCCCGACGCTCCGGCGGAGGTCCAGACGTCGCGGCTGACGATGCCGGCCTGCTCCCATTCCTGGCCCCTCGGCACCATCTCCCGGTCGAGGAAGGAGCGGTAGGCGCTCCGGAACATCTCGTGCTCGTCGGTGAAGATCGCTCGCGATCCCGCAGGTGTGCTCATGGGCGTGAGCTTCCCACGATCTCGACGGGTCGGCACACCCGGTCAGAGCCCGCCGAAGTCGTCGGGGGAGCCGCCGTTCCTCATGATGACGGCGATGAACAGCACGAACAGCGCCACCGTGACCACCAGGGCGATCAGTGCGTAGACGAGCGCCCGACGATTGCGCGCCCGCGTCTCGGCGGCGCCGGGGCGCTGGAGGTAGTTCGGCTGGTCGACCGGCGGACCCCAGTGCGGCATCGGGGCCGTCACGGGCCCCGGCGGAAGGTGTGGCGGGGGCAGGTGCGACGGAACGTGTGGCGGGGGTGGCTGCGACGGTGGCAGGTGGGCCGGAGGTTGGTACAGCGGCGGTGTCGACGGGGGCGTCGGCGTTCCGGGGGCGGCCGGCGGAGCGGGCGTACCCGACGAGGCGTCGAACGGGGCCCAGGGGGCCGGCTCGCCGGTCGCGTCCCCGCTCACGTCACGAACCCTCGGTGATCACGACGCTGTTGATCACGACCGCGGTCGTGGGGGCGTCCTGGACGTCGGTGGGGACCGCCGAGATGGCGTCGATGACCTCGGTGCCGGCGGTGACCTTGCCGAACAGCGAGTACGACGGCGGGAGGGCCTCGCCGTCGGGGCCCGTGATGACGAAGAACTGGCTGCCGTTGGTGTCGGGGCCGGCATTCGCCATGGCCACCGAGTACTTCTCGTAGCTGCCCTGCCGCGGGAGTTCGTCTTCGAACTCGTAGCCGGGCCCGCCCATGCCGGTGCCTTCGGGGTCGCCGCCCTGGATCACGAAGCCGTCGATGATCCGGTGGAAGATGATGCCGTCGAAGTAGTGGTAGCGGGCGAGGAAGACGAAGTTGTTGACCGTCACCGGAGCGATGGTGGGGTCGAAGGTGATGGTGAACGAGCCCATCGTCGTGTCGACGGCCGCGGTGTAGGTCGCCGCGGGGTCGATGCACATCGGCGGAGGGCCGTCGAACTCCTGTTGCTTGGCGGACGAACCGTCGGCCTTCGGACACGGTGCGCTGCCGGCGGGCCCTCCACCCGTGGTCGTGTCGGGTGCCTCGGCGTCGCCGGGTGCTCCCTCGAGCGCGGCTGCGACGAGTTCGTCGAAGCGGTCCTCGTCGCCCTCGCCGCTTGCTCGCAGCGCCACCCTGCCGTCGGCGCCGACGGCGATCAGCGTGGGAAACGAGCTGGAGCCGAGGGCCTCGAGCGCGGTGGTGCGGTCGTCGTCGGCGAGCACGGGGAACGGCCAGTTCTCCCGCTCGAGCCACGCCGAGGGCGGGTAGTTGCCGCGGGTCTCGTCGACGGCGGTCGACACGCCGATCACGTCGAGCT
This sequence comes from uncultured Acidimicrobiaceae bacterium, assembly GCA_937868025.1. The sequence continues at coordinate 1,801 of CALMLJ010000165.1, read as the reverse complement.
CCTCGGGGACGCGGCCGTCGTTGTTCCAGTCCACGATGCGCGGGATCTCGGCCTGGCAGTGGGGGCACCAGTGAGCCATCACGACGATCAGCAGGGGAGTGCCGGGCTCGATCGTGACCGGGCGGCCCTCGTAGTCGGTGCCGGTGATCGTCGGGATCGTGACCCCGATGGCGTCGTCGGACTCGCCGTCGACCCACTGCGGAAGCGCATCGCCGTCGACCTCGACCACGCCGGAGGTGGGGCGGTCGCCGTCGGGTGATGTGGTGGCCGGCCCGCCGGCCGAGATGGTGATCTTGCCGGTGTCGCCGCTCCCGCCCATGACGACGACGGCAACCGCGATCACGATCGTGACGACCACGGCGGCGAGCGCAACGAGCCACGGGGTCCGGTTGCGGCCGGGGTCGCCGGGGGAAGGTGGGGTGGGAGCGTCGTACGACATCGCTGCAGCGTAGGCTGGGGTCGAGAACGAAACATTCCGGGAGTACCAGTGAGCCTGTTCACCGAAGAGCACCACATGTTCCGCAAGACCCTGCGGGACTTCGTCGAGCGTGAGATCAACCCCCACGCCGAGGCGTGGGAGGAAGCCGGCACGTTCCCGGCCCACGAGTTGTTCCCCAAGCTCGGCGAGCTGGGTGTGCTCGGGCTCACCTACGACCCCGCCTACGGCGGTGGCGGCTCCGACTACGGCTACGTGGCGATCATGGCCGAGGAGTTCGGTCGGATGCCGTGCCTCGGTGTCGCGATGGCGATCGGTGTGCAGACCGACATGGCGACCCCGTCGCTGGCCCGCTTCGGCACGCACGAACTCAAGGAGCAGTTCCTCGCCCCGGCGATCTCCGGACAGCACGTCGCCGCAGTGGCTGTCACCGAACCCGACGCCGGCTCCGACGTGGCGGGCATCCGCACCAAGGCCACCCGCGACGGCGACGAGTGGGTCATCAACGGCGCCAAGACCTACATCACGAGCGGCACGCAGGCCGACTGGGTCTGCCTGCTCGTGCGCACGTCCGACGAGGGTGGCTCGCGCGGTGTCTCCCAGGTCATCGTCCCGACCGACACGCCCGGGTTCATCGTCAGCCGCAAGCTCGACAAGCTGGGCATGCGCAGCTCCGACACCGCCGAGCTCAGCTTCGACAACATGCGGGTGCCGGTCGCCAACACGATCGGCGAGATCGGTCGTGGCTTCCAGCAGCAGATGTCGCAGTTCCAGGACGAGCGCATGATCGCCAGCTACCAGATGGTGGGCGCGATGGAGTACGCCCTCGAGCGCACGGCCGACTACCTGAAGCAGCGCATGGCGTTCGGCAAGCCGCTGCTCGCCAACCAGCACCTCGCCTACGAGCTCGCCGATCTGGCGAGCGAGGTCGACCTGCTCAAGTACTACAACTACAACGCTGCGGTGGCGCAGACGAACGGTGAGGACATCACCCGGTTCGCCACGGTCGCCAAGCTGCGCAGCGCCCGTCTCGCTCGCAAGGTCGCCGACATCTGCCTGCAGTTCCACGGTGGCATCGGCTACATGGAGGAGACGTGGACCGCTCGGTTCTTCCGCGACACCCGTCTGTGGTCGATCGGTGGCGGCGCCGACGAAGTCATGTTGCGCACCCTGGCTCGCGTGGACGGCTACTGGGTCGACTGATCGCCCGATCGACCCGGCCGAACCGGCCGGGTCAGGTCGCGCCGCCGCTCGCCGGCGGTGTCACCAGGAGTCGCAAGTCGATCTCGTCGAGGTCGTAGTGCTTGAGGCTGAGGCGGATCACCTCGGTGGTCCATTCCTCGCCGTCCCAGTAGCGCTGCTCGA
>CALMLJ010000164.1 GCA_937868025.1 uncultured Acidimicrobiaceae bacterium | reverse complement strand
CGTGATCGCCTGCTGGACGAAGCCGAAGCGCTGTTCGCTCGGACCGGCGTCGCCGCGGTCACGACCCGCGAGATCGTCGAGGCGGCGGAGCAGCGCAATACCTCGGCCGTCAGCTACCACTTCGGCTCGCGGGAGGGCCTCCTCCGGGCGATCCTGGTCCGCCGGGGTGGGCCCATCGACCACCAGCGCGGCGCGATGCGCGACGAGTTGGGGGAGCAACCATCGCTGCGTGACCTCGTCGCCTGCCTCGTGGTGCCCTACGCCGCGGCCCTCGCCGACCCCGGGGGCCGCTCGTACCTGCGCATCGTCGCCCAGCTGCGGGGCCGCTTCGCCGTCTGGCGCGTCGAGTCCGACGCCACCACGACCAAGGGGCTGGCCCGGATCCTCGACGAGATCGAGCTCCGACCCGACGCATCGGCGGCGCTGCGCCGCGAACGTGTGGTGGCGCTCATCATGGTGATGACCGGCACCATCGCCGAACGGGCACGCACGATCGACGAGGGCCTCGATCCCGAACTCTCCCACGACCAGTTCGTGGCCAATCTCGTGGACATGTGCACCGCCCTGATGGGGGCGTGAGCGAAGCGGCCGAGTGGTTCCGGAGCGAAGCGGAGGAGGCCCGAGGCCAGAAGGTCAGGTCCTGCCGGTCTGGATGTAGTCGTGCATGCGTGCGCTCTCGGTCTCGAGCTCACTGACCCGCCGCTCCACGGCGTCGCCGATGCTCACGATCCCCGCGAGCTCGCCGTCGGCGACGACGGGCAGGTGGCGGAACCGTCCGGCCGTCATGATCGCCATGACGTCCTCGAGGGCGTCACCGGGGGTGCAGGTGCGCACGTCACGGGTCATGACGGTGGCGACCGTGCTGTCGAGGCCGGTGCGACCGACGGCGGCGAGGTGGGCCACGACGTCACGTTCGGACACGATGCCGTCGACGGTTCGACCGTCGTCGGACACCACGAGCGCACCGATGCGTCGGGTGCCGAGCACCCCCACGGCGTTCTCGATCGTCGTCTCGGGGCGGACGGTGATGACGTCCGTGCCCTTGTGACGGAGGATGTCGGAGACCTGCATGGCGGTTACCTCCTGGTGGCGACACACCGATGACGTCCGGTGTGTCGTCTGTCACACATGCTACGCCGACAACATGGTCCGCGCCTGGGCAGCCGCCGCCAGCAGCTCCGCCCGGAGCCGGGGCTCGTTGATCTCGAACCGGTCGGCCGGTGTCGGGATCGAGATCGCGGCGATGGGTCCCGTCGGATCGGTCAACGCGATCGCGACCGCTGCGATGCCGAGTGTGTGCTCCTCGTAGTCGTAGGCGACCCCTTCGGCCCGGATGACGTCGAGCTCGGCACGCAGTTCGTCGGGGTCGGTGATCGTGTGCTGGGTGAAGCGCTCGAGGGGGCGCGTGAGCATGTCGTCGAGTTGGTCGAGGGGGAGCGACGCGAGGAACGCCTTGCCGTTGGCCGAGCAGTGCAGCGGGAACGTCGAGCCCACCGACGACACCGCACGGAGGCGCTGGGTGCTCTGGATCTGGTCGATGAAGTGGACACTCGATCCGTCGAGCACGGACAGGTCGACCGTCTCGTCGACGACGCGGTGCAGTTCGACGAGGACCGGCCGGAGTTGTTCGGCCAGCTCGGTCGCTGCGAGGCGTGCGAGCGCGAGCACCGACGAGCCCAACCAGATGCGACCCGACGGGTCGATGCGGAGCAGCCGCTCCTCGGTGAGGGCACCGACGATGCGGTGGATCGTGGTCTTGGGGAGATCGACGAGCTCGCCCAGCTCGGCAAGGCGGAGTCCGCCGCGGTGCTCGCCGATGGTGCGGATCAGGAGGGCGGCGCGCTGCAGCACCTGGATCGAGCCGGCCGACGACGGCTCGGTGGGCGTGGGAGTGGTTGACGACGAGGGAGTCATGTGATCAGTATAGTCCACACAACGGATCATGCGATCCATGATGTGGATCAACTCGAAAGGCGAACGAATGAACCTGGTACTCCCCGACGGGGTGGCGTACGAACGGGGCGACGATGGCTACGAGGCTGCCCGCCGGGCGACCGTGTGGAATGCGCGCCTGCCCGACCGCTTCCCCGACGTCATCGTCCAGGCGCACACCGAGGCCGACGTCGTCGC
>CALMLJ010000163.1 GCA_937868025.1 uncultured Acidimicrobiaceae bacterium | reverse complement strand
CCCCGGCTCAGTTCGACCGGTTCGAGCCCGATGCCGTCGACGACGAAGGGCTCGTGGTGCTCCCCGGTGATGCCGGTCCAGCCGACCCACGTGGTCTGGCCCGGTCGTGCCTCGAGGACGGGCCCCAATGCGGCGACGAGACCGCCGGGGCTGGTCTCCCAGTCGTCCCGGTCGCCACGCCGGACCCGTCGGACGGGCAGGCGGTTGGCCAACACGAGCAGTGGGGACGGCTCGGGCACCGAGGGAGAGGTCATGCCTCACGACCCTACCGGTACGAGGATCGAGGGCCTCGCACCGCGCTCGCAGGTACCCCCGCGTCCGCTGCCACGCCGTAGCGTCGCGGGTGTGACGAACCCCACTGCCGCCGATCCCGCCGATCCCGTCGATCCCACCGATCCGGCCGACGAGCTCCTCATCGGCCCGACGGTCGGGTGGGAGCAACATCCCGGGGTCCGAACCGGTGAACGTCTCACGATCGGTGAGCGCGCCGCCGACCGCATGCGCAACGGAATGGGCTCGTGGCCGTTCGTCTTCGTCTTCCTGGCGATCATGGCCACCTGGGCGACGATCAACTCCGAGGTGCTCGGCCGGGACGCGTGGGATCCCTACCCGTACATCCTCCTCAACCTGTTCCTGTCGATGCTCGCCGGCCTCCAGGGGGCGGTGCTCCTCATCGCGGCGAAGCGTGCCGACCAGATCAGCGCCGAGACGGCGCTGCACACGCTGACCAACACGGAGATGCTCAAGACGCTGATCGAGCAGAACACCGAGCTGACCCGCCAGATCCACGAGTTGACCAAGCGCATGGATGAGCACCTGTCCCAACCATGACGGACCGGGCCACCCGGCCCGGACCGGCCCCCGGCAGCGGCACCCGCCCGGGGCCGACCTCACCTAGCATCAGCCCCATGACGGCCGAGTGGCATCCAGCGTTCGAGGAGTACTGCGAGACGATCTTCGAGCTCTCCGAGGAGGGCGTTCGAGTGGTCCAGGCCCGCATCTCCGAGCGGCTGGGCATCTCCCGGCCGTCGGTGTCAGGCATGGTGAAGCGGCTCGCCGCCGAGGGGCTCGTGCACCTCGACGGCGCCGAGATCCTGCTCACCGATGACGGCCGCGCCCTCGCCGAACGCGTCGTGCGACGTCATCGTCTGGCCGAACGCTTCCTGTGCGACGTCCTCGGTCTGCCGTGGGCGGAGGCCCACCACGAGGCCGGCAAGTGGGAGCACGTCATCGGCCCCGCCGTCGAGGACGCCCTCGTGCGGGTGCTCGGCAACCCCACCACCTGCCCGCACGGCAACCCGATCCCCGGCAGCGAGTACGAGGCTGCGGCAACGCGCACGCTGGCGTCGGTGAGTGTCGGGGCCGACTTCGTCGTGTCACGCATCCCCGAGTCGCTCGAGTTCCAACCCGGTGTCCTCGAGTTCCTCGAGTCGTGCCACATCGTGCCCGGTGCCAGCGGCCAGGTCGCTGCGGCGGCGCCCGACGGCACCGTCACCCTCGACATCGACGGCCGCACCTTCGGCGTCGGCTCGTTCGCGGCCGACCGCATCCTCGTCACCAGCTGATCGACGCCGGTTCCTCCCGGAGCCCGGGTGCGCCTCGATTCGGTCAGCTCCGGCGGCGGCGGACGACGAACGCTGCGCCTGCGAGCGCACCGACCACCCCCACGGCGACGAGGGTGCCCAGCGGTGAGCCTCCGTTGTCGCCCGAGCCCGATGCCGACGCCAGTTCGATGATCCGTTCATCGGTGACGCCGTCGGCTCCGCCCGACGACGGGGTCGTCGTCGACGTGGCCGTCTCCGACGTGCCGAGCACCGAAGCGTCCGTTGCGCTCGTGGTCGACGGCGCTCCCGCGGGGTCGGTCGCTCCGTCGGCAGCGACGGTCGTCGGCACCCCAGGATCGGTGGAGGCGGGCACGCTCGACGACACTCCGGGGCCACTCGATGCTGCCGACCCAGGCCGCGCCGTGCCCGACGCGCCCGCCGCACCCGGGCCCGGCGATCCTGGCGCGTTCGATGCTCCCCCGTTCGAGCCGCTGCCCGCTGTGGTCGGGGCGGTGGCCGCCGGCACCGTGGCGGGCGGCGACGAGGTCGCCGGGGCCGACGTGGCGGGAGCGGTCGCTGCGGGTGGGGCGACGCGAGGCGGCGGATTCGAGCCGTCGGAGAACGACCAGCCCTGGACGCTGCCCGCCCTGGCGGTGCCCTTGGAGGCCGCGCCGATATCGCTGTAGACCCACGCTCCCCCGCGCTTGGCCCGCCAGTACGACCAGTAGGCGTTGTGCGGCGGGGTGTCGATGCACGCCTCCGATGCCGGCCCCGGGGCCCCGTCGATGCGACAGACGAAGTTCGGGGTGCTGGCGGGTTCGACGACCGAGAAGCCCGCGCCGCGGAGCGCGGCGAACCCGTCGTCGCCGGCGCCGGTCACGCAGCGGGTGACCGTTCCGCCACCGAGGCCCTGGAAGTCGACCACGACGGTCACGCCGTCGGCCGTCGGACACGCGCCCGTCGTCACCCCGACCGCGGCGGCCCCCGCCGTCGGCGCGGCAGCGACGGTCCCGGCCACCACGAGCACGAGGGCGAGAACGAGGGCGGGGGCCCGGCGAAGGATGGTCATCGCCTCCGTCGGCGCGCCTCGACGAACAGCACCCCCGAGATGGCGAACAGAACGGAGGCAACCGCCAGGCGGCCGGCACCGAGCCCCGTCGCGGCCAGGCCCGTGGAGCGCGAGCTCGAACTCGACCTCGACCCCGCCGACTGACTCGTCCCCTCGACCACGGCACGCGACGAGGAGCCGACCGCGGCGTCGATCAGACCGACGGCGATCGTGGTGGTCGTGGTCGCGGCCCGGACCGTCGTCGACGTTGTCGTCGACGTTGTGGTCGAACCCGGGACGGTGGAGGACGTGGTCGAAGTGGACGACGTACTGGAGGTGGACGACGTACTCGAGGTCGTCGGAGCGTCGCAGCCGAAGCCGCCCGGACCGTCCGAGGCCGTGGTTCCGCTCAAGGTGGCGAACGACGGAGCGCCCAAGCCGAGCGCCGCCTCGGCGGTGGCTCGCACGAACTGATCGGCGTAGAGATCGTCGATGACACCCCCGCCGACGGTGTCGTCGTAGGCGGTGGGGCCGTAGGCGACGGCGCCGATCTCCGAGGAGAGGGCTGGAAGATCGCAGTCGAGCTGGAGGCCGCGGATCCACGAGGACGCGTTGTCGGCGGCGTTGGCGCGGCCGGCGGCACGCAACGCCTGCGACGACAGCGCCGTCGTGTTGGTGTTGGGCACCCCGTTGGGACCCGACGCAGTGAACGAACCGTCGACCCCTTGGAGGACCTCCAGCCAGTCGAGGCCGTTCGCCGTCGGTGTCTCGGTGCCGGTTGCGCCCGACGCCTTGGCCGCAGCGAGCGCCTGCACCGCCATTGCGGTGGCGTCGACGTCGGCGGCAGCGTCGGCGGTGCAGCCGGGGCCCGCATAGAAGAGCCGGAACCCGCCGCTCGGGCACTGTTGTGCGAGGAGGAACGACACTGCCTCGGCAGGAACGGTGCCGGTACGCGACAGCCCGATCACGGCCAGGGCCTGGGAGAAGCCATTGGTCGTGTCACCCACGCCCTTGCTCTGGAACCGCCCCAGGTTGGTGTCGCCAGCGGTGGAGTTCATGAGGGCCAGGAGTTCGGCGCGGAGGTTCCAACCGCCGAAGTCGGTCACGTCGCGGCCCTGGACGACGGCGACGACGAGCAACTTCGCGATCGGTCCGGCGCCACGCGCCGTGCCGCCCGGCGCCGACGCGTAGTCGAGGAGATGGGTCTCGAGCTGGTCGGTGGCCGTCTCGCCGGCGGTGGGGCCGCGACCACCAGCAGCGTGGGCGAACACGCCGTCCGCAGTGAGACCCCAATCGGCGACGCCCCCCGTCGTCAGGACCCCCGACGGTGCCGTGGCGGCCAACCACGCCGACGCGGCAGCGGTGGCATTGGTGGCGTCGGCCACCGGGGCCGCCCCCGCACCCGGCTGCAGCGCCGGGACCAGGACCCCCACACCGATCGCGAGGGTGGCCAGCGCTCCGGCACCTCGATGAGGCGTACTGCGGTTGGCGGCTCGGGGCCTGCGGATCATGTGGACGTCCTCGATTCGGTCACCGGCGCGCCACTCCCGCACGCCAAGTGACCGGCATCGTAGATGTCCGGATCATGAGGTCAGTAGTTGGGGGGATCCCGAAGGCCCGCGCTGGCGAACTCACCAGCGAACTCACCGGCCTCCGAAGGATGGTGCGCCGGCGCGCCCGAATCAGGCCGCGACAGCACCATCCTCACCACCTCGACGGTCCACAGGGAGGCCCCGCGGGTGGACCCGATCAGCTAGATCGGAAGTGTGGAGAGGATCTCGGCGGCGCGGTCACCGGTGGCGACGACGAGCTCTTCCTGCTCCTCCTCGGGGATGCCGGCCTCGACCAGCTCGCTCACGACGAGGGCGTCGCCGAGCCCCTCCGACATGAGGGCGAGCAGATCGCCGGTGCGCACGGCATCGGCGAGGGCGTTGCCCTCCGTGGCGTGATGGTGCCAGGCGACCGCCTCGACGAATGG
>CALMLJ010000162.1 GCA_937868025.1 uncultured Acidimicrobiaceae bacterium | reverse complement strand
GCGTCGACGGCCTCCTGCAGCATGCGCTTCTCGTTGTTGACGATGATCTCGGGAGCGCCCAGATCCAACAGCCGCTTGAGACGGTTGTTGCGGTTGATCACTCGACGGTAGAGATCGTTGAGGTCGGAGGTCGCGAAGCGGCCACCGTCGAGCTGCACCATCGGGCGGAGCTCGGGCGGGATCACCGGCACGACGTCGAGGATCATGGCGCGGGGGTCGTTGACCCGGTTGCCGTTCTCGTCGCGGAGGTTGAAGTCCGTGACGATCTTGAGGCGCTTGATGGCCTTCTGCTTGCGCTGCGCCGAGAGGGGCTTGCCGCCGTCGGGCGGATCGATGAGGTCGCGGAGCTTGGTCTCCTCCTCGTCGAGGTCGAGACGATCGATCAGCTTCTTGATCGTGTCGGCACCCATGCCGCCTTCGAAGTACTCGCCGTAGCGATCGGCCATCTCACGCCAGAGCATCTCGTCTTCGAGGATCTGACGGGCGAAGAGGCCGCGGAACTCGTCCCACACACGCTGCAGGAGGTCCAGCTCGGCCTCGTAGCGCTCGCGGATGGACACGAGGTCCTTCTCGGCGGACTTGCGACGCGCGGTGACGTCGGCGTCCTTCGCGCCCTCCTTCTCGAGGGTCGCGATCTCCTTCTCGAGCTCCTCGTGGCGACGGGCGAGCTCGACCTCGCGCTCGTTGCTGATCTCGTCCTTCTCGGCGAGCATCTCGGCCTCGAGCGTGGGGAGGTCGGCCTGACGGCGCTCCTCGTCCACCCAGGTGACCAGGTTCGCCGCGAAGTAGATGACCTTCTCGAGCTGCTTCGCCTTGAGCTCCTCCTTGGGCGTGGTGCCCATGAGGAGGTAGGCGAGCCACGAGCGGGTGCCACGGAGGTACCAGATGTGCACGGCCGGAGCGGCGAGCTCGACGTGGCCCATGCGCTCACGGCGCACCTTGGACCGCGTGACCTCGACACCGCAGCGCTCGCAGATGATGCCGCGGAAGCGCACGCGCTTGTACTTGCCGCAGTAGCACTCCCAGTCCTTGGTCGGACCGAAGATCTTCTCGCAGAAGAGCCCGTCCTTCTCCGGCTTGAGCGTGCGGTAGTTGATGGTCTCCGGCTTCTTCACCTCGCCGTTCGACCACATGCGGATCGAGTCGGCGGTGGCCAGCCCGATCTTCAGCTGTGAGAAGTTGTTGACGTCGAGCATCCGGCTCAGCCCCTCTCCGCCTGGCGGCGGGCATCTTCTTCATCGGACCCACGTTCGGGTCGGGACAGGTCGATTCCGAGTTCCTCCGCAGCACGGAAGAAGTCTTCGTCGAGTTCACGCATGTGGATCTCCTCGCCCGTCTTGGACAGGACCTCCACGTTCAGGCACAGGGCCTGCATCTCCTTGATGAGCACCTTGAAGCTCTCGGGGATGCCCGGCTCGGGGATGTTCTCGCCCTTGACGATGGCCTCGTAGACCTTCACGCGGCCGAGCACGTCGTCGGACTTGATGGTGAGCAGCTCCTGCAAGCAGTACGCCGCGCCGTAGGCCTCGAGGGCCCACACCTCCATCTCACCGAAGCGCTGGCCACCGAACTGCGCCTTACCACCGAGCGGCTGCTGGGTGATCATCGAGTACGGACCGGTGGACCGGGCATGGATCTTGTCGTCCACGAGGTGGGCGAGCTTCAGGATGTACGCGTAACCGACCGTGACGGGGTTGTCGTAGCGCTCACCGGTACGACCGTTGATCAGCGTGATCTTGCCGTCGTTGCCGATCATGCGGCCGTCGTTGCCGTAGACCGGGTCGACGGCCTCGGGGCGCAGGTTCTCGAAGATCGTCTGGATCGTCGGGTGCTTGCCGGCGAGCTCGGTCTCGTCCCACTTCGCACCGTCGAACACCGGGGTGGCGACGAGGGTGGCGGGGCGGGTCTTGGGGCGGGTCTTGGTCTCGGTGCCGCGGAGCGGCTCCTCGCCGACCTGCTGGCCGTTCACGTTCCAACCCCAGCGGGCGGCGTAACCGAGGTGCGTCTCGAGCACCTGTCCCACGTTCATCCGGGACGGGACGCCGAGCGGGTTGAGGACGATGTCGACGGGCGTGCCGTCCTCCATGTAGGGCATGTCCTCGATCGGGAGGATCTTGGAGATGACACCCTTGTTGCCATGGCGGCCGGCGAGCTTGTCGCCCACCGAGATCTTGCGCTTCTGAGCGATGTAGACCCGGACCAGCTGGTTGACGCCGGGGGCGAGTTCGTGGCTCTCGTCGCGGCTGAACACCTTGACGTCGATGACCTTGCCGACCTCGCCGTGCGGGACCTTGAGCGAGGTGTCGCGCACCTCGCGGGCCTTCTCGCCGAAGATGGCGCGGAGGAGGCGTTCCTCGGGGGTGAGCTCGGTCTCGCCCTTGGGCGTGACCTTGCCGACCAGGACGTCGCCCGGCTCGACCTCGGCGCCGACGCGGATGATGCCGCGCTCGTCGAGGTCGGCGAGGATCTCGTCGCTCAGGTTCGGGATGTCCCGGGTGATCTCCTCGGGGCCGAGCTTGGTGTCGCGGGCGTCGACCTCGTGCTCCTTGATGTGGATCGACGTGAGCACGTCGTCCTTCACCAGGCGCTGGCTCAGGATGATGGCATCCTCGAAGTTGTAGCCCTCCCACGGCATGAAGGCCACGAGCAGGTTCTTGCCGAGGGCGAGCTCACCACTGTCGGTGGAGGGACCGTCGGCCAGGACGGTGCCCTTGGTGACCTTGTCACCCTCGGACACGATGGCCTTCTGGTTGATGCACGTGTCCTGGTTCGAGCGCTCGAACTTGTGGAGGCGGTAGGTGACCCGACCCTCGGTCTTGTACTCGACCGTGATGCTGCGACCGTCGACCTCGACGACGTGACCATCGCCGGTGGCGAGGATCATGTCGGCGGCGTCACGGGCGGCGCGGGCCTCGATGCCGGTACCGATGTAGGGCGCCTCGGCCTTGACCAGCGGCACCGCCTGCTGCTGCATGTTGGCGCCCATGAGCGCACGGTTCGCATCGTCGTGTTCGAGGAACGGGATCAGCGCCGTCGCGACCGAGACGATCTGCTGGGGCGAGACGTCCATGAGCTGGACCTCGCTGGGATCGACCGCCGAGATCTCGGTCGTGGCGCCGAGGAAGACGTCGCGCTCGAGCTGCAACTTGAGGTCGCTGAGCGAACGGGCCTGGGGCGAACGCCGCACGAGGACCTTGTCGGCCCTGAACGTGCCGTCGTCGTTGAGGGGAGCGTTCGCCTGGGCGACGACGTACTCCTCCTCCTCGTCCGCCGGCAGGTACACGATGTCCTTGGTGACCTTGCCGTTCACGACCTTGCGGTACGGCGACTCGATGAAGCCGAACTCGTTGACGCGGGCGAAGGTGGCCAGCGCGCCGATCAGGCCGATGTTCGGGCCCTCAGGCGTCTGGATCGGGCACATGCGGCCGTAGTGGCTGAAGTGGACGTCACGAACCTCGAAGCCCGCCCGCTCACGGCTCAGACCGCCGGGGCCGAGCGCCGAGAGACGACGGCGGTGGGTCAGGCCCGACATGGGGTTGACCTGGTCCATGAACTGGGACAGCTGGGAGGTTCCGAAGAACTCCTTGATCGCCGCCACCACGGGTCGGATGTTGATGAGCGTCTGGGGCGTGATGGCCTCGACGTCCTGGGTCGTCATGCGCTCGCGAACCACACGCTCCATGCGGCTGAGGCCGATGCGCACCTGGTTCTGGATGAGCTCACCGACCGAGCGGATGCGCCGGTTGGCGAAGTGGTCCTGGTCGTCGAGGCGGTAGCCCGGCTCGCCGGCAGCGAGGTTGAGCAGGTAGGTGCACGCGGCGAGGACCTCGCAGCGGCTGAGCACCGGCTGGTCGATGTCGGGGCGGTCGAGGCTCGTGAGCCCGAACAACTCCTCGAGACGGTCGAGTTCGGGGCCGAGCTTGCGGTTCAGCTTGTAGCGACCGACACGGCTGAGGTCGTAACGACGGTTCTCGAAGAACGCGTTGCGGAAGTAGGCGCGGGCGGAGTCGAGCGTCGGCGGCTCGCCGGGGCGGGCACGCTTGTAGATCTCGACGAGCGCCTCGTCCTGGGTCGGAGCGTTCTCCTTCTCCTTCTCCCACTGGCCCTCGAGGAAGTGGAAGTGGGAGACGAAGCGGTCGAGGAAGCCGGGCTCATTCTCCTCGTCGAAGCCGAGCGCACGAATGAGGACGAACAGGCTGAGCCGGCGCTTGCGGGCGACGCGGGTGCC
>CALMLJ010000161.1 GCA_937868025.1 uncultured Acidimicrobiaceae bacterium | reverse complement strand
CCTTGCCCGGCGAGACGCCCGAGCAGGTGCTGACCGAGCTGGCGGCGCTCCTCGACCCGCTGGTCGCCGCTGATCCCGGGTTCCGATACGAGCTGGTGGGGCCGACGCTCGTGTGCGACCCACTCGATACGCCGGTCGACGCCCCGGTGGTCGTCGCCCTGCTCGACGCGGTCGGCGGCCGCTCGGCGACGGCGTTCCCCGCCGCCACCGACGCCCCCAACCTCGGCATCCCGGCCGTCGTGTGCGGCCCGGGCCGCCTCGAGGAGGCGCACACGACGAACGAGTACGTCGAGATCGCCCAGTTGGGAGCGGCCGTGGGCATCTACCTGTCATCGGTGCTCCGGCTCACTGCCCCGGCTTGAATGTGGACATGACCACGCCCAGCGAGCTCGCCGACGCCATCGAGGCGCGGTTGGCGCCCCTGGCGACCGAGGCCGGCAGAGCGTGGTGGGACGCCAGTGTCGACGCCTCGCCCCACCACGACGAGCGTCGTGTCGCCGCCGAGATCGCCTACGCCGATGCGCTCGCCGATCCCGACACGTTCGCGACGCTCCGTAACGTGCTTGCAGCGGTCGACCCGACCGTCGAGCCCGAACTCCATCGTCGCCTCGTGCTCCTCCACAACGAGTTCGTCGGCAACCAGGTCGATCCCGCCCTCATGGAGCGGCTCATCCAACTCGGCGCCGAGGTCGACTCGGCGTTCAGCGCCTTTCGTGGCACGGTCGGCGACCGGAATCTCAACGACAACGAGATCAACGCGATCCTGCGCGACTCCGACGACTCAGGCGAGCGCCGCCAGGCGTGGGAGGCGTCCAAGCAGGTCGGTGCCGAGGTCGCCGACCGGGTGCTCGAGCTCGTTCGCCTCCGCAACGAGATCGCCGTCGGTCTCGGCTACCGCGACCACTTCGCCATGTCGTTGGCCCTCACCGAACTCGACGAGGACGTTGTGTTCTCGGTGTTGGACGACGTGGACCGCGTCTCGGCCGAGCCGTTCGCCCGGTGGAAGTCCGGCGTGGACACGCGCTTGGCCGAGCGGTTCGGCTGTGGTCTCGGCGACCTGCGGCCCTGGCACTACGACAACGTGTTCTTCCAGTCGTCGCCCGCCGGCTCCGGTGCCGACCTCGATGGCTGGTATCGAGGCCGGGACCTCGTCGACCTCACCGCTCGGACCTACGCCGGCATCGGTCTCGACATCGCGCCGATCCTCGCTCGCAGCGACCTCGAACCCCGAGACGGCAAGAACCAGCACGCGTTCTGTGCGGACGTCGATCGGTCGGGCGACGTACGGGTCCTGTGCAACATCGTGCCGACCGAGGAGTGGGCCGAGGTCATGCTGCACGAGTTCGGTCACGCCGTGTACTCGGCGGGGACCGATCCGCAGCTCCCCTGGAGCCTCCGCACCATGCACTCCCTGGTCACCGAGGGCATTGCCATGATGTTCGAGCAGCTGTCGAAGGAGCCGGCATGGCTCACCGGGATCGTCGGGATCGACGCTCCCGTCGTCGACGCCGTCCGCCCCCAGCTCGTCGAGGGATTCCGGGGTGGTCTCCTCACGTTCTGCCGCTGGGTGCTCGTCATGACGAACTTCGAACGGGGGCTCTACGCCGACCCCGACGCCGACCACAACACCCGCTGGTGGGACCTCGTCGAGCGCTACCAGCTGCTTCGTCGTCCGGAGGGGCGATCGGCGCCGGACTGGGCCGCGAAGATCCACATCGCGTCGGCGCCCGTGTACTACCAGAACTACCTGCTCGGTCAATTGGTGGCCCTGCAGTTGGCCGACACGCTCACGACCCGGTTCGGCGGCCTGATCGATCACCCCGGAGTCGGTCGGTTCCTCGCCGACGAGGTGTTCGGCCCGGGGGCCTCGATCCGTTGGGACCACCTCGTCGAACGAGCGACGGGCCACCCGCTGACGGCCGAACACCTGGCCGCGGCGGTGGCGGGCGAGGTCGACGCCTGAGACCGGTGGCGCCACGCAATCCGTGCCCGATGTGCCGCGTCGCGTCACTTCTGGCACGAATTGCGTCGCCGATGGCGCCGCTAGCGTGACGGCCGCCATGGCCAAGCCGAATCCCCGAACG
>CALMLJ010000160.1 GCA_937868025.1 uncultured Acidimicrobiaceae bacterium | reverse complement strand
GCCTGGCTCCGGGCGCTGTCGGGGTTGCTCCCGCCGCGGGCGACGGGCCGCAACGAACCCTGCCCCTGCGGGTCGGGTCGCAAGTTCAAGCAGTGCTGCCTGGTGAATCCCACGACGCCCGTCGAGCGCCGGGGCCCGTGGTACGAACTCCGGCTCGCGCGTCATCTCGCCAATCGCGACGCCCTGGCGTTCGAGATCTTCTACGGAGTCCTCTCGGAGTACCTGCCCGAGGAGGCCGAGATCAACGATGCGCTCGTCGACGACCTCGTCTCGCTCGCCACCGGCAACGTCGGGTCATATCTCGAGGCGCACGCCGATCGGCTGAGCGACGTCGATCGGGCCGGTCTCGAGGCCTGGCGAGACGCACCGGTCACCCTCGACCACGATCCCGAATCCGGCGCCACGGCGCGTCGCGTCGTCCCGTTGGGCACGGCCGAGTACGTGGTGTGGTCCCTGCCGGTCGATGCGACGGCCGCCGAGGAGCTCGAGGGGCTGCTCGGCGACGACGACGCCGTGACCTCCGTCGTCGAGTGGGCCCTCTGGTACGTGTCGACCTTCGAGGAGGATTGACGGGCCGACGTCGCGCCCCGCGCGCCCCGAGCGCCGCCGACCGCCCGATCCCCTCCCCCGCTCCGCCGGGATCGGGCGGGTGGGTCCGTCGGCTGTGGCCATTCCTGATGGCACACCGCCGCAACGTGATCGTCGCGTTCGGCTCCGCCATCGTCGGCCAGGGTGTCGCTGCGCTCGTGCCCGTCATCCAGCGGGTCGTGATCGACGACGGCATCGTCGGACGGTCCCGGCCGGTGGGGCCATGGCTCGCAGCGTTGGCGGCGACCGCGGTCTTCGTCTTCGGCTGCTCCTACCTCCGGCGGTGGGTCGGCGGCCGGGTCAGCCTCGACGTCCAGTACGACCTCCGCGTCGCCATCTTCGAACGGCTGCAACGGCTCGACTTCGCCGGCCACGACGAACTGCAGACCGGCCAGCTCGTGTCGCGCTCGTCGTCGGACGTCGGGCTCATCCAGGGGTTGCTCGCGTTCCTGCCGATCATCGTCGGCAACGTGGTGCTCCTCGTCGTGGCGCTGGTCGTGATGGTCGTGCTGTCGCCGCTGCTCACACTGGTGATGGCGGTGATGCTGCCGCTCCTGCTGGTCGTGACGCTTCGTATGCGCCAGTGGATCTTCCCGGCCACCTGGGACGCGCAGCAGCGCGCCGGTGTGGTTGCCGGGGTCGTCGACGAGGCCGTCAGCGGTGTACGGGTGGTCAAGGGGTTCGGCCAGGAGCAGCGCGAGATCGACCGGCTGGCCGGCGCGGCCGAGTCGCTGTTCGCGTCGAGGAGCCGGCTGATCCGCCTCAACGCCCGCTACACCCCGGCGCTGCAGGCCATCCCGAGCCTCGCCCAGGTCGCCGTCCTCGCGCTCGGCGGGTACCTGGCGATCCACGGTCACATCACGATCGGCACCTTCTTGGCGTTCTCGTCGTACCTGGTGCAGCTCGTCGCCCCGGTCCGGATGTTGGCCAGTCTGTTCGCCATCGGCCAGCAGGCCCGCGCCGGAGCCGAACGACTGCTCGACGTGCTCGACGCCACCGCCGCGGTCACCGACCGTCCCGGGGCCGTCGACCTGCCCCCGGTCCGTGGCGCGATCGCCTTCGAGGACGTCACGTTCGGCTACGACCGGTCCGAGCCGGTGCTGTCGGGGTTCGATCTGCACATCGAGCCCGGTGAGGTGGTGGCGCTGGTCGGTGTGAGTGGGTCGGGCAAGTCGACGGTGGCGGCGTTGGTCGCCCGCTTCTACGACGTGGGCACTGGCCGGGTGACGATCGACGGCGTCGACGTGCGAGACGTCACGCTGGCGTCGCTCCGCGGCCAGATCGGGGTGGTGTTCGAGGACGCGTTCCTGTTCTCCGACAGCGTCCGCGACAACATCGCGTACGCCGTTCCCGGCGCCACCGACGAGCAGGTCGTCGTCGCCGCCAGCGCCGCCGGCGCGCACGACTTCATCACCGCGTTGCCCGACGGGTACAACACGCTCGTCGGCGAGCGCGGGCTCACGTTGTCGGGTGGACAGCGACAGCGGGTCGCCCTGGCTCGGGCGATCCTCGCCGACAGCCGCGTGCTCGTGCTCGACGACGCCACGTCGTCGGTCGACAGCATCACCGAGGAGTCGATCCACGACACGCTCCGCACGATTGCCGCCGACCGCACCACCATCCTGATCGCCCACCGGCGTTCGACCTTGCAGCTGGCCGACCGGGTGGTCGTGGTCGAGGACGGTCGGGTGGTCGAGGAGGGCACCGACGCCGAACTGACGGCGCGCAGCGAGCGCTACCGCCG
>CALMLJ010000159.1 GCA_937868025.1 uncultured Acidimicrobiaceae bacterium | reverse complement strand
AGGCCGCCACGGGCTGACACCCGGCCGCCGCGGCGGGATCGTGGTGCGTTTCCCTCACAAGCGCGGACCCGCGCGCCGACGAGGAGAACATGTCCTCAACGATCGCGCCGCCGGCTCGCCCGGTCCGCCCTGCCAGCGGGAGCGGAACGCCCGGTCCCGACGCCGCCACATCGCCGGACCGATCCGGCGCACTCCGCCTCCCCGACCTGGCGGTCGCGCTCTTCGCCGGTGTGTGGTTGACCTCGAGCTGGGAACGGATCGGCGCACCACTCGGCCTCAGCCACGACGGGCAGAACGCCGGAGTGTTCGGCTCCGCCGCACGGAAGCTCGTCGACGACCCGTTCGGCTCGCACCTCGGATCGCGGCTCGCCAACGGGCACGGCGTCTACTCCAACCACCCGCCGCTCCTGAACTGGTTGCTCGGCATCGGACACGCCGTCACGGGCGACAACCCGGCGGGCTTGCGGGTTCCGATGGTGATCGCCGCGCTCGTGCTCATCGCCGCGACCTACCGCCTACTCCGACTGTTGGTGTCCTCACCGTGGGCGGCGGCGATCGGGACGATCGCGGGGCTCGGGCTCCCGATGTTCTTCGTCTACGGAAGCATGCCCGACACCCCGATGCTCGGGCTGCCGTTCGGTGTGGTGCTGCTCGGCCAGGTCGTCGCCGCCGAGACGACGCCACCCAAACGGTCGTGGCTCGTGGTCGCCACGGCCGCCGGCTGCGCACTCGCCGGGTGGGAGGCCGTGTTCTTCGCCGTCATCATCGCCACGGTCGCACTCGTGCGGGGGCGCCGCGGCGACCGAACCTCGACCACGACCGGACGAGCGGTGTTCACCGGACTGGCGATCGGCGGCGCGGTCACGATCGCGTGGATCGCCTGGGCGGATGGCGGACTGACCCGACTCGCCGACCAGTTCCTGTTCCGGTCGGGGGCGGCCGACGTGCCGTTCACCGTCGGCGAGGCGGTCGTCGCGCAGATCCAGTACCTCGCCGATGTGTACGGCATCGTCCTCGTGCTCGCGATGTTCGCCGCACTCCCGGCGCTGAGGATTCCAGCGGTACGCCGGCATCTCCCGACCGTGGTCGGGGTGTGCCTCGTCTACCACGTCGGCTTCTGGCAGGGGGCGACGTACCACGACTACTGGTCGTACTGGTGGCAACTCCCGATGGCGATGTGCTTCGCCGGGGGGATCGAGGCGATCGCGCGGTCGACGACAACGCAACGGCGCAACGTCGCCGCGGTCGCTGCCGTGGTCCTCGTCGCCGCCGGACCGCTCTGGACCCTCACCGGTCGCAGTCAGGCCGAACGGGAGTACCGCCGCGGACTCGAGGTGGCGGCGTTGCTCGAATCGATCGAGCGCCCGCCGGACCAGGACCACGTCCTGACCTTCGGACTCGGGCTCCCCGTCTCGTGGGCATCGTGGTCCACCGACGAACCGGTGGACACGCTCAACCTCGCACAGCTGCGCGAGATCGCGACGATCCATCCCGACTGGATGGTGATTGCCCATTGCGAGGTCAAGCTGCCCGATCGAGGGCCCGGATTGTGCGATCGGCTGCCCGCCTGGGCACCCCGCGCCGGCGACGTCGTCGTGGCCGATCCGGTGCAACTGGCGGCCGTGATCGGCTGACCACCACCGATCGACCGTGATCAACGGGAACCGGAACGAGAACATGTTCTAGATTCGGAGCATGGCCTACAACATCGCTGATCTGTTCGAGCACGTCGTCGACGCCGTCCCCGACCGTCTGGCCCTCGTCGACCGCGATACTCGCCTCACCTTCGCGGAGCTCGACGAGCGAGCGAACCGCATCGCCCACCACCTCGGGGCCCAGGGCATCGGCGTGGGCGACCACGTCGGCATCTACGCCCAGAACTGCCACGAGTGGATCGAGACGATGCTCGGCTGCTTCAAGCTGCGGGCGATCCCGATCAACGTCAACTTCCGGTACGTGTCCGACGAACTGGCATACATCTTCAACAACGCCGACCTCGTCGGCCTCGTGTTCGACGACCAGTACGCCCCGCTCGTCACCGAGATCCGCGACAAGGCGCCGCGTCTCAAGGCGTTCGTGCACGTCCACACGGGCATCGGTGACGACGGCACCGATGTGAGCGCCGACCTCGCTGCGCTCGGATCCGTGTCCTACGAGGACGCCACGGTCGATCAGTCCGGCAGCCGGGACGGCCTGCCCGGCGACCGCTCCCCCGACGACCTGTACGTGCTCTACACCGGCGGAACGACCGGCATGCCCAAGGGCGTGATGTGGCGCCAGGAGGACGTGTACTTCGCACTCGGGCAGGGCATCGACGCCGTCACCGGCGAGCGGGTCACGAGCGAGTTCACGATGGCCGAAAAGGCTGCCGCGTCGGGTGGCGGCCTCGTCTTCATGGTGATCCCGCCCATGATGCACGGCGCTGCCCAGTGGGGAACCATGGGTCAGATGTTCCAGGGCAACACGATCGTGCTGCTCCCCAAGTTCAGCGGCGAGGCGGTGTGGGAACTCGTCGAGAAGGAGCGGGTCAACGCCGCGCTCATCACCGGTGACGCCATGGGTCGCCCGATGATCGAGCACCTCGAGGCCAACAGCGACAAGTACGACACGTCGTCGCTGATCGCCGTGAGCTCCTCGGCAGCCATCTTCAGCCCCACGGTGAAGGACCACTTCCTCGAGTACTTCCCGAACCTGATCATCACCGACTCGATCGGTTCGTCGGAGTCCGGGTTCAACGGCATCCGCACCGTCGCCAAGGGCCAGGCCCAGAACGAGAACGGTGGCCCCACGGTCACGCCCGGCCCCGACATGGTCATCCTCGACGAGCAGCTCCGCATCATGCCGAAGACGAGTCGCGAGCAAGGCAAGATGGGCCGCGGCGGCAACATCCCGCTCGGCTACTTCAACGACGAGAAGAAGACGGCCGAGACCTTTGTCGTCGCCGACGACGGCAAGCGCTACGCCGTGTCGGGCGACTGGGCCCGGTGGGAGGACGACGGCCTCGTCACCCTGCTCGGACGCGGCTCCACCACGATCAACTCGGGCGGCGAGAAGATCCACCCCGAAGAGGTCGAGCAGGCGCTCAAGGACCACCCTGCCGTCTTCGACTGCATCGTCGTCGGCGTTCCCGACGAGCGATGGGGCCAGCGGGTCGCCGCCGTCGTGCAGTTCCGCGAGGACATGGATGCCGAGCTCGAGCACCTCGCCGACCACGCCCGCAAGTTCGTCGCCGGCTACAAGGTTCCCCGCGAGCTCCACGTGGTGCCCGAGATCGTGCGGTCGCCGAGCGGCAAGCCCGACTACCCCTGGGCGTCGAAGCTCGCACGGGGCGAGGCCTGATGGCCGGCCTCACGCC
The DNA here is from genome assembly GCA_937868025.1 of uncultured Acidimicrobiaceae bacterium. Next base: position 10,641 of record CALMLJ010000159.1, on the reverse strand, counting down.
GGAGGCCGACGGCTCCTACCTCGTCGAGGACCAGCGGGTCACGATGCCGGTCGAGGTGCGTGCGGCCCACCAGGCCGCAGCGACGTTCCTCGTTCGCCACGCCGCCGCCCAACAGGTGATCGGACACACGGGGCTCACCGCCACGCGCCAGCGCGGCGGGTTCGCGATCGCCTCGCTCGCGCTGGTCGACTACATCGACAACGACCTCGGCAGCTACAAGGAGTTGGCGCTGGCGTTCGTCGTCGACGACATCGGTGCTCCCGCCGACGCCGACCCGAAGGACGGCAAGCAGGTCAGCACCCTCATCCACCGGTTGCCGGTGAGCGAGTCGTTCACGTGCGCCGCCGGTCGCGGGATCTGGGGCTTCCCCAAGTGGATCGCCGACCTGTCGGTCGACTTCACGCCGAAGGGTGCCACCTGCGTGCTGCGCGCCGACGGCCAGGACGTCGTCACCGTCACCATGCGCCGCGGCCCGATCCCGGTCCCCCGCCGCCCGATGGCGATGAACGCCTACAGCTGCGACGACGACGGCATCGTTCGTCGAACGCCGTGGACCACCCACAGCCTCGGGCGCCAGACCGTGCGCCCCGGCGGGACGACCGTCGAGATCGGCTACGGCCATCCGCTGGCCGACGAGCTGCGCACCCTCGGGCTGCCCAAGCGGTCCCTCGCCACGCTCTTCGACGACCACATGGCGGCCACGTTCGGTGCCCCCCAGGTCGTCGACACGGGCACGCATAAGATCACGGTGTGACCGCCCGCCGCTCGAGCGCCCGTCCCCGGACCCTGACGAGAGCGGCCGACATCGCCCGCCGGTTCGGTGCTGCCGCCGCTGCGGCGTGCCTCGTCGCCATCCCGGCCCTCGCCATCGCGCCGACGGTCGCAGCACAAGCGCCGGCCGGAGCGCCCGATCGGCTCGCCGCCGCCCAGCAGTCCATCGGCGTGGTCCGCATCGGCGAGCGCGAACGGTCGAGCACCGGCTGGATCGCCGCCGACGGCCTCGTCGTGACGTCGGACATCATCGCGTCCGAACCGGGGAAGGCCGTCACCTTCACGACGGGCTCGGCCAAGCCGGTCGCGTGCTACACCGCCGTCGTCGAGCGGTCGCTCCACCTCGCATATCTGCGCTGCGCCGAGCTCGAGGGCGTCGCGCTCCGCGTCGCGACGGGCTATCCGGCACCTGGCGTCGGGGTCACTGTCGCTCTCGCAACGCCCGTCGGAGATGCCTTCGGCGTGACGACCGAGGCCGGAGCGGTGACGGCGAACGACCTCGCCTTCATGGGCGCCAACCGCCTCCAGTTCTCGATGTGGGTGAACCGGTCGGAGCAGCCCGCAGCCCGGCCCGGCATCCTCGACAGCGAGAACTCGACCGGGGCACCGGTCCTCGACGCCGAGGGGCGGGTGATCAGCACGATCCTGACCGCCCCCGAGGCCGGCGGACAGCCGATCGGCACGACCCCGTCGGAGCTCGCCAAGGGCGTGAAGAAGGCGGCGCCCCTCCCGGCGACGATCAGTTCCGCGGCAGTGCTCACGGTCGCCCGCCGGGCGCTCATCCCGGCCGCGGTGGGCCTGGTGCTGGGGCTCGTCTGGGCGATGATCACCCGCAATGGCAACGTCCTCGCCAAGACGTTGGGCCTGACCGCGCTCGGCCTGGTGGGAGCGATCGCCTACACCCTGTTCACCCTGCTCGTCGTGGGACCGCAGACGCTCATCGGGTGAGCTGAGCGGGTGAGCTGATCCGATCGGCTGCCGTCAGCCGATCGCACCGGCCGACCGCAGCCGGGTGCGTTCGTCGGCATCGATCCCCCACCGAGCGAGCACCTCGTCGGTGTTGGCCCCGGCGATCTGCGGGGGCGACGGCACTGGGGCCGGGGATTCGCTGAAGCGCGGCGCCGGCCCCGGCTGCCGCACCCCACCAACCTGTACGTAGCCATCGCGTTCGACGTTGTGGGGGTACGACGGGGCCTCGCCCATCGTGAGTACCGGGGACACACAGGCGTCCATCGTCGAGAAGTGCTCGGCCCACTCGTCCCGGGAACGGGCCCGGAAGCGAGTCTCGAACGCCTCTCGGAGTTCGGGCCACCGGTCGCGGTCGTTCTGGGACGGCAGCGTGGTCGGGTCGAGGTCGAGGCCGGCCACCAACGCCGCGAAGAACTGGGGCTCGAGCGCCCCCACCGCGACGTACCCGCCATCGGCACACTGATAGCAGTCGTAGAACGGAGCGCCGGAGTCGAGCAGGTTGGTCCCCCGTTCGTCGCTCCAGTACCCGGAGTCGTAGGCGCCGAACAGCGGCGCCATGAGCAGCGCGGCGCCGTCGACCATCGCGGCGTCGACGACCTGGCCGACGCCGGTGATGCCTCGCCGCACCAGCGCGGCACAGATGCCGAACGCCAGCAGCATGCCGCCACCCCCGAAGTCGCCCACGAGGTTGAGCGGTGGCGTCGGCGCCTGTCCCACCCGTCCGATGTGGGCGAGCGCACCGGAGACGGAGATGTAGTTCAGGTCGTGGCCGGCACGGTCCGCGAGCGGACCCGACCGGCCCCACCCCGTCATACGGCCGTACACCAGGCGCTCATGGTCACGTCGCAGCTCGTCAGGGCCGATGCCCAGCCGTTCGGCGACACCGGGGCGGAAGCCCTCGATGAACACGTCCGCGTCGAGGGACAGCCGGCGAACGAGATCGCGCCCGAGTTCGTGCTTCAGGTCGATGCCGGCGGACAGCCGGCCACGACTCATGATGTCCCACCCCACGAGATCGTCCTGCACCTCGGCACCCTCGGTGTGAACCTTCCCGAGCCGCTCGACGCGCAACACCTCGGCGCCGTGGTCGGCCAGCATCATGGCGCAGAACGGCGCCGGCCCGAGCCCGCCGATCTCGATCACCTTGATGCCGGCGAGCACGCCGGCATCGCTCATCGTCCCCATGGTCGTTCCTCCTCCGTCGACGGCGGGATCCTAGGAGGCCCGCGCCACGGCCGGGCGACCGCCGTGGGTCACGACCGCTCCGGCGCCACCCCGATGGCGTGGGAGACTCACCCCATGGCGCAGAACGTTCTCGGCACCGAGCTCCAGCCCTGCTCGATGGATCCACTCACCGGCTTCTACCGCAACGGCTGCTGCGACACGGGCGCCGAGGACATGGGGGTGCACACCGTGTGTGTGCTCGTCTCCGCCGAGTTCCTCGAGTTCAGCGCGTCGGTCGGCAACGACCTCGGAACCCCACGACCCGAGTTCGGGTTTGCCGGGCTCCGCCCCGGCGACCGGTGGTGCCTGTGCGCGTCGCGTTGGACCGAAGCGTTCGAGGCGGGTGTCGCGCCACAGGTCGTCCTGGAGGCGACCCACGCCCGGACGCTGGAGTGGGCCGATCTCGCCGACCTCCGCGCCCACGCCGTCGGCGCCTGACAGTCAGGCCGGCGAGCCGATCGCGGCTGCGACCCGTTCCCCGGATCGAACCGCGCTCTCCATGTATCCGGCGAGCACCTCGGTGTGCTCCCCGGCGAACCAGATCGGGCCGGTGCTCTCACGCCAGATCTCCGACATCGACAGCACCTGGCCGGGCCGCCAGAACGCGTACCCGCCACCGGTGAACTCCTCGGCCGCCCACGCCACCGTCGCGGCCCGGTCCGTCCGACCCGTCCCGCCGGACGAGGCCGACGCCGAGTAGGTCGCGTCGAGCTGTGCACCGACCGTCGCGATGCGCTCCACCGCGCCGAGCCCGGTCAACATCGCGCCGGCTGCTCCACTCGTGAACGTCGTGAGCACCGCGGGCGAGTCCTGTGGGGGCACGCTGCCGTCGGCGGCGCCGTCGGTCGCCTCCCACGCGATGTGGTAGTCGAGGTCGGTCGCCGTCAGCCCCGAGTACCCCGCAGCGGTCCAGGGGCGACGGTCGTAGCGCGACGACACCTTCACCGTCGACCCGAGGTCGACACCGGTGATCGCCGCGGCGAGACCGGACGGCAACGCCGGCTCGAAGCGAACGTCACGGAGGGGTGGAGGTGGCACGGCGAGCACGACATGGCGACAGACCAGTACGTCCCCACCGGCGAGTTCGATGCTGACCTCGCCGGCCGATCGGCGGACGGCCACGACCGGGGACGAGGTGCGCACCTCCCCACCGTCGGTGACCAGACGATCGACCATCGCGTCGACGAGCGCCGAGTTGCCACCGGCGACCCGCATGGTCTCCTCGTCACCATCGGGACCGACCGACTCCTGTTGTGCGAGGAACAGCAGGGACAACTCGCCCAGGTCGCAGTTGTAGCTCGACCGGAGATCGGATTCGACGACGAACCGGGCAAGCGGGTGCAGGTCGAGCGAGGCGATGAAGGAGCCGGCGTCGCGACCGTCGAGTTCCTCGGCGCCGCGCCAACCGGCGAGGTCGTAGGGGTCGGCGTCGCCGACCAGGGCCGTGATCGCGTCGTATGCCCGCCCGTAGTCGACGCCGACGAGTCCGCCGGCCTCCGACAGCGCCGCCGCACCCGTGCGCCGGGAGCCGCCAGCGAAGATCAACGCGTTCGACTCGCGGTCGACGAGCCGGCGCTGGGTCGACAACCCGAGCTCGTCGATCCACGCCAGGATCCGATCGTGGCCGTCGTCGATCGATTCGCCGCCACCCTCGGCCAGGAGCGACCGCCCGTCCGCGTCGGCACCGAACACACCGTCGGTCTCGTCGCCGGCACGGCCGAGCGTCCGCACGCGGCCCCCGACCCGGTCGCGAGCCTCGACAACGACGACGTCCCAGCCCGCCCCCCGAAGGGTGATCGCGGCAGTGAGACCGGCCAGACCGGCCCCGACCACCACCACACGATTGCGGCCGGGAGCGTCGTTCCCACCGGAACCAGTGCCGTCCGTCGTCGCCGACCGACGACCGGAGCCGTCGGATCGGTCGGACGAGCTGGAGCACCCGGCGACCGCCAGAGCCGCCCCTGCAGCGAGGAAGCGGCGGCGATCGACGGTCACGCGTCCGGGTCGAGGCCGAGTGCCTCGTACGCGGTTCGCTTCGCCCACCGGTAATCGGCCTTGCCGACCGGTGACCGTACGACGGCCTCGACCACCACCAGCTCGCGGGGCACCTTGTAGCCGGCGACACTCTGACGACAGTGGGTCGACAGCTCGTCGAGCGTGACCGTCTCACCGGCGACGGGGGCCACGATGGCGCACACCCGCTGGCCGAACCGCTCGTCGGGCACCCCGGCGACGACGGCGTCGTACACCGACGGATGCGACTTGAGCGCTGCCTCGACCTCCTCGGGGTACACCTTCTCGCCACCGGTGTTGATGACCTGCGACCCCCGACCGAGGAGCACGATGGTGCCTTCCTCGTCGACGGTCGCCATGTCTCCGGTGAGCACCCACCGTTTGCCGCCCGACTCGACGAACGTCGCGGCCGACTTCTCGGGATCGTTGTAGTAGCCGAGCGGGATGCGACCGGTCAGCGCGACCTTGCCGACGACACCCGATCCCGGGAGCACCGGAACGAGGTCGTCGTCGAGCACCACGGTGGTGTCGCCCATCGGGACGAAGCGGGTGCTGCCACCGCTGCGTTCACCCGGCTGGAGGCGCTGCGAACCCTGCGCTCCCGTCTCGGAGGACCCGAACCCGTCGGTGACCATCGTCGTGGGCAGGATCTCCATCAGGCGGTCCTTCAACGATGCCGTGAGCGGCGCTCCGCCCGACCCGACGGCGAACAGGCTCGACGTGTCGAACGGCCCGTGCGCGTCCCACGCGTCGATCAGCGGGCGCACCATCGCGTCGCCCACGACGATGAGCGTCGAGACCTTGTGCGCCTCGATCGCCCGCCAGGTGGCGAGGGCGTCGAACGATCCCGGGTTCATCACGACCGACCCACCGCAGAACAGCCACGACAGCGACGTCCACTGCGCCGCGGCGTGCATCATCGGGGCCAGGGGGAATGCGACGAACGGGAAGTCGATGATGCGGTCGAGCACCTGATGCGGTTCGTCGACGGGGCCGCTCATGCGCATCGGATCCCCACCTCCGATGCAGGCGAAGAACGCATCCTCCTGACGCCACACCACTCCCTTGGGCATGCCCGTGGTGCCACCGGTGTAGAGCACGTAGAGGTCGTCGCCCGAACGCGGTCCGACCGACGACTCGAAGTCACGCTCCGCCGAAGCTGCCGCCAGCTCCGACTCGTAGTCGAGCTGGCCGGCGGCCAGCGGCTCACCCGACCCGTCCTCGACGGACAGCACCGTCGCGATGGCCGGCACCGTCGGCGCCACGTCGGCGACACGCCCGGAGAACTGCCGGTGCGCGATGAGCGCCACGATCTGGGAGTCCTCGAAGAGGTACCGCAGCTCACCGGCGACGTACCGGTAGTTGATGTTGATCGGCACCGCCCGGATCTTGAACGCCGCCAGGAGGGCCTCGAAGTACTCGGGGCCGTTGACGAGGTAGACCCCGACGTGGTCGCCGGCGCGCACACCGTGCGCCAGCAGCGCGTTCGCGAGGCGGTTCGCCCGCTCCTCGAGCCGGGCGTAGGACAACTCGGCGCCGTCGCAGACGACCGCGACCCGTTCCGGGACACGATCCGACACCGCCTCCCACACGTCGGCGAGGTTGTACCGGTGGAGCGTGGCGGCGGTCACGAGGTGGGTCCCTTCCTGGACGTACTGGGAGCGGCGGTGCGATCGGACTTCCGGCGGCGCTGAGAGATCGCGTCGGACACGCTCACGCAGGCGCCGGTGATGGCGGTACCGAACGATTCGAGGACCGGCGAGGTGTGCCCCTCGTCGTAGCGCTGGATCGTCGCTCCGGGGATCGCCAGCGCCAACGCCAGCTGGGCCGACGGCGAGACGGCACGGTCCTTGGTCGTGATGAGCACGGTGGTCGGCACCTCGACGCTGCCGATCCAGCGCCGCGAGGAGAACGTACCGATCGCGGTGCCCGCCTCGAGCACCATGCGCATGTCGTGGCGGCGCATCTCCTGCGCGGCCCACACCTGGATCGACGACGGCCTCGACGTGCCGCGGAGGCCCTTGGGCAGCGCGTGGCGCACCGGCCGCGGGAGCCGCGTCACCATCTGGGTCGTCCGCGTCGTGCTCGCCATGAGCGCCATCGATCCCGCGAAGATCATGCGTTGCTGCAAGGCGGGGATGAACGACGAGCTGGTGGCGCAGAAGACGAGACCGCCGACGAGGTGGGGATGGCGGCGCCACATGAGCTGGGCGACCGGCCCACCCATGGAGTACCCGCAGAAGATGGCGCGCTCGATGCCGAGCTCGTCGCACAACGCCGCCACGTCGTCGGCGCAGGACGCGAGGCGGAACCGACGGTGGTTCCGGATGCCGCGCCCGTGTCCACGAAGGTCGGGCGCCACGATGTTGAAGTGCTCGCTCAAGGGAGCGAAGCAGTTGAACCAGTTGAGTCCACCCGATGCGAACCACCCGTGGAGGAGCACCACGGTGGGGGCGTCGGGGGAGGGGCCGGCGATCTCGCGCACGAAGGTGGTACCGCGGCCGTCGAGCCGGACGCGCCGACCGAGCGGCATGTCGAGCCCCTTGACCCCTTCGGGGACCGGGCCGGTCTCGGGTTCGGGTCGGTGGTCGTCGAGCACGATCAACGGTTCGTCGCTCACGGCTGGCCGTCCAGGAGCAGCCTCGTCGCGGCCTCGAGCTTGCGGTTGACCGACGCCGTGGGTTCTACGCCGCTGATCCACGCGACGAGCGACGACAACCAGACCTCCTGCAGGATCTCGGTCACCAGTTGCTCCTTCTCGGTCGGCTCGTCGGTGTCGATGGCGGCGAGGATGATGCCGGCCATCAGGTCGCGCACCTCGCGCACCACCGGAGCGACCGTCTCGTCGCCCGCGGCGAGGGCCCGGACGACGGCGACGGTGAACTGCTGTTGGCGTTGCAGGGCCGAGTTGGCACGCCGCAGCACGTCGATGACCCGCCCGACCGCGTCGGTGCCCTGCGGGGGCTTGACGACCAGACGGTCGTAGAGCGTCTCGATCTGGCGGAGCATCGCCGACACCAGCAGGTGCTCCTTGGAGGGGAAGTAGCGGTAGAGGGTGCCGAGTGCCACGTCGGCCTCGACGGCGACCGCCCGCATCTGCACGGCGTCGTACCCACCTTCACTCGCCAGCCGAGCGGTGACGTTGAGCATCCGCTCGTGGCGATCCTGCTGGGGTTTGGTGAGTGTCACGACCGTTCCTCCTCGGCCGAACCCGCCGACCGACCCCCTATCGTGGCACGAAACTGGAACGTGTTCTAGGAATCCCGACGCCCGGCGGGTGCGCTCCCACGAGATCGGTGGTGGTCAGGAGCCGTGCTGCCACGCAGTCACGGGACCGACGGCGTCGGTGATGACCTCGAGGCACGTCGCGTCGACCCCGACCGTGTCGATCCGCACCGAACCGTTGGCCGCGGCGGCGAAGCCGGCGCGGGTGAGGTGGAGGTGATCGTCGGCGCTCGTGTCGCCCGGCTCCCACACCTGCACGGAGACCGAGACGCCGAGTCGACGAGCGACCTCGAGGGCCGCCTCGGAGGCATCGTCGAGCGGGCCGTCGACGACCGACACACACGGTCGACCGTCCAGACCGGCGACGATACCGGCGGCAACGGCGAACCCCGGTTGACGAAGCGCCGGGACGACCACCGATCCGGGCACGCCGGTGGGGAACGTACGGGCGATCCAGAACCCCGCAGTACCGGGATCCGCAGCGATCACGGCATGATCGGGCGCAGCGCCCGACAGCTGGAGGGCGGCACGGGGCGGGGTCACCGGCCCCGATTCCTGTTCGTACATCGGGGTGATGACGGACGCGATCGTGTCGTAGAGCGGCGGGCGGTGGTCGACGGAACGGACGGCCCGGGGCCAGTCGGCGAGGAGCGCGCCGATCTGCCACGGCGCTACCTCCTGCACGAGGAACCCGGCGAGGGCATCGATGCCGAACTCGTCGGGATCGAGCCCGGACGCGATGACGAGATCGAACGACCCGAGCTCCGCCAGGTCGAGATCGTGAGCCTGCAACCCGATCGTGCCGTAGTGGAAGGGGCTGTCCCAACGGAACACTCCCTTGGCACCCCAGGTGTTGTAGACGCCGATGCCGCCGCGTGCCGCGAACTCGGCCAGCGCCTCGGTCTCGCCGCGACCGACACCCGGTCCGACGACCGCCACGATGGCGAGGTCGGCGAGGCTCGGCGACAGGGTGACGAGCACCCCTCCGTCGGGGCGGCCCGACAGGTCGAGGTCCTCGTCGACCGGGGCATCGAGATCGAGGTCGAGTTCGAAGGCGAGGGTGCGGGGAACAGCATCGAGCTCCGCCTCGACGAGCGCGGCGACGAGGCCGTCGATTCCCGTGATCGTCCGCGGCCGAGCTGTCCCCCCGGGCTGGGAGGACAGGTGCAGGATCTGGCCGTCCACGAAGGCCGCGCCCCAGCCGTTCCCCATCCGGCCGTCGGTGTCCGCCAACAGGAAGGTGAGGTCGGGGTCGCCAGGATCGACGACGGGAAGGTCGCCGAGTGGAGAGCCGTAGACCCGCCGCACGCCGAGCTCACCCAACGCGTCGGCGATCACATCGCCGTTGGTGACCGTTCCGGTGGCGTGACCATCGGGTTCACCCGGGGAGCTCGGCATGGGAGAAGGTGACGCTCCGCCTAGTAGCGGAGGCCCGGAGCCCGGGTGAAGAACACGTCGGTGGCCAGCTGCGTGCCGAGCTTCGTCGCATCCCAGCGCTTCTGGCCGTTGTTGATCGTCGGACCGTCGGACCACGGCTTCATCAGGATGATGTTCTCGGCGACGGCGCGGATGACCTGGCCGGTCACGTGGTCGGCCTCGTCCGATGCGAGCCAGGCGACGAGCGGCGAGCTGACGGCGGGATCCATGCGGTTCCACTCGTCGAGGGGCACGTCGTCGGCCTCGATGACCTTCGGCGCGCCGGGCATCGTGCCGGTGATGCGGGTGGCGGCGGCGGGGCCCACGCAGTTGACCGTCACGCCGGCCTTGTACAGCTCGAGGCTGAGGGTCTGGGTCATCGACGCGATCGCCGCCTTGGCGGAGGCGTAGTTGGTCTGACCGAAGTTGCCGGTGAGGCCGGCGCCCGACGTGGTGTTGATGATGCGACCGCCGACGGGGACACCCGTCTCCTTGAACTTGTCGGTCCAGTAGGTCGCCGCGTGCTTGGCGGGCGCCCACGTGCCCTTGACGTGCACGTTGAACACGGCGTCGAAGTCGGCTTCGGACATCTTCACGATGGTGGAGTCCCGCACGATGCCGGCGTTGTTGACCAAGATGTCGAGCCGGCCGAACTCGTCGATCGCCTGCTGCACCATCCGGCCGGCGCCCTCGAAGTCGGCAACGTTCTCGTAGTTGCCGGCAGCCTCGCCGCCGCGCTCCTTGATGATGTCGACGGTGAGGTCGGCATCGCGACCACCACCCTCACCGGTAACCGAGACGCCGAGATCGTTGACGATCACCTTGGCGCCGTGACGGGCGAGCTCGAGCGCGTGACCCCGGCCGATGCCGTGACCGGCACCCGTGACGATTGCGACCTTGCCATCGAGCAAGCCCATGGTTGACCCCTCCTGGAGCGTTGGCCCGTTCTCGTGACCGGACCGTTTCTGACGAACCGTCAGATAGTAGGTGGTCGGGCCGGGGGCGGACCAACGAGCGTGCCCC
>CALMLJ010000158.1 GCA_937868025.1 uncultured Acidimicrobiaceae bacterium | reverse complement strand
CGAGCGACGAACCGTGCCCGCCGGGCGGTAGCGTGCTCGCGATGACGAGCGAGCGTCCTTACCGCGGCAAGCGGGTCGTCGATCTCACGATCCTTGCCGTCGTCGCCGTCCCCGCGGCGCTGGTCGGTGCTGTGTGTGCCGCCGCCATCCGGCTCACGTCGCCGGGCCCGGTGCTGTTCCACCAGACCCGAGTGGGACGCGATGGGGTCGAGTTCCGGGTGCACAAGTTCCGAACCATGGTTCCCGGTGACAACCCGGTGTTTCCCGACGCGACGCTGATCACCCCGATCGGGCGTTTCCTGCGCCGCTTCTCCCTCGACGAGCTGCCCCAGCTCCTCAACGTCGCCAGGGGGGAGATGAGCATCGTCGGCCCCCGGCCGACGTTGGCTTACCAGGTGGAACGGTACGACGACCGACAACGGCGCCGGCTGGCCGTCCGCCCCGGTCTGACCGGCCTCGCCCAGGTGAGCGGCCGGAACGCGCTCCCGTGGGACCGGCGCATCGAGCTCGACGTCGAGTACGTGGAGACGCAGTCCCTCCGGACCGACGTGCGGATCCTGATGCGCACGGCGTCGTCGATGCTGTCCGGCGAGGGTGTCGAGGGCCATCCCACCGACGATCCGCTGGCTGCGCCGAGCCCGGAGTGATGCAACCCCTCGTCGTGGTCGGCGCCGGTGGTCACGGGCGCGAGCTGTGGAGCGTCGCTCACGACGTCAACGACGTCGCCCCGACATGGGACATGCTCGGGTTCGTCGACGACGGGCCGGTCGACGACCACCGTGTCGAGCGAGTCGGGGGCCGGGTGCTCGGACCGGTCGAGTGGTTGATCGACCGCGACGTCCGCTATGCGCTCGGCGTCGGCGCGTCGGCGACCCGGCGGGCGATCGTCGACCGGTTGGCGAAGGGATCGGCTCGCCCGGCGACGATCGTGGCTCCGGGCGCGTCGGTGGGCCTCGACGTGGAGCTGGGCGACGGCGTCGTCGTGTACGACCGCTCGACGTTGACGACCGATGTCCGCATCGGGCGCCACACGCACGTGAACGTGGGGTGTGCCGTGCAGCACGACTCGGTCGTGGGCGAGTTCGTCCAGATGAGCCCCGGCGTGCTGATCAACGGCGACTGCGTCATCGGCGACGACGTGTTCCTCGGCAGCGGGGCGGTGGTCACGAGGGGCTGTCGGGTCGGGGCCGCAGCGAGGATCGGCGCCGGCGCGGTCGTGCTCGACGACGTCCCGCCCGGAGCACTGGCCGTCGGAGTTCCCGCCCGGATCGTGCCCGAGTTCGGACCGGGTCCTGGCGACCGGGTCGGCGCGTAAGGTTGGGTCCGTGATGCAATCGAAAGGGTGGCGGACCTCGGTTCGATCGTTGGTACGCACGAACTGGAACCGTGCTCCCTTCGCGCAACTGGCGGGGTTAGCGGCGCGTTACCTGCGGTTGTGGTCGAACCTCGACCATGATTTCTCCATGAACGGCGAGTCAGCGTTACTCACGCGGCTCGCCGATGCTGGCGTCACGACGGTGGTCGATGTCGGGTGTCACGCCGGCGTGTGGACCGATCGAGCGGTCGAGTGCTTTCCGTCAGCGACCGTGCATGCCTTCGAGGCGGATCCCGTTCTTGCCGAGCGCCTCGCCGTCAAGTATCAGGGTTCGTCGCGAGTCGTCGTCAATGCCGTCGGCCTGGCCGATGAGTCTGGCACCTTGGTGCTCAACGTCGACCCTGACCACCGCGACCGATCGTCGGTGATCGCAGGCGACAGCCTCAACAGCGTGCCCGTCGAGGTGCCGGTCGTGCGGGGGGACGAATATGCCGAGACGCTCGGGATCGACCGCATCGACATGCTCAAGGTCGACACCGAGGGTTTCGACTGGTTCGTCCTCGACGGCTTCGGAGACCTCCTCGGTGCGGCAGTGCCGGTCGTCCAGTTCGAGTACAACGGTTGGAACATGCGGAGTCGTCGGTTGCTCGCCGACTTCTACGAGCTCCTCGGGCCGAAGGGGTACCGAATCGGCAAGATCCGCCCCAACGGGGTGGTGTTCGCTCCATTCCGCCTCGAGGAGGAGAACTGGGTGGGGCCGGCATGCCTCGCTGTTCATGAATCCCGTCTTGATCTCATTCGCGCGGTTCAGCTCGCTCCCACAGCGCCTCGACGGCCGCGCAGCCCGCGACCACCACGAGGGCGCTGATCGTCCACGCGGCTATCGCCGAAATGTGAGCGACCACCCTCGATCCGACCACGATCGAGACGGCCTGCACGACGAGCAGGTTCGGCCCGGGCGCCGACGACGTGCCCGACCGTCGAACCCATCCCCAGACGACGATCCAACCACAGCAGATCGCGCCCGCGATCGCGGTCTGACGACCGGCTGATCCGACATCGGCCACGACGACGAGCACGGCGAGGCAGAGGCCGAGATCGCCCCGGTCGAGGTCGGCCGGACGCGTCGCCGTCCAGACGAGTGTCGGCGCCAGCGCGGCCGCCGCAGCGAGCGGCGCCTCGGTGTCGGGCACCGTTGCCCAGACCCCCACCATCGCCGCCGCGACGAGTGGGGCGGTGGTCGCCCGGAGTCGGGTCGGCGCGTCCGACCCTCGCAGACCGCCGAGCAACGTGACGGCGCACAGGGCGAGACCGACCAGCGTTCCGGGACGGCCGGGATCGAAGCGTACCTCCACCGCGACGGCGAGGAGCGCGACGAGCGCGGGAACGATAGTGGAGCGGAGCCATCGCCGCGTCAATGCCGCGACGACCGTTGCGACGATTCCTGCAACCAGCCATCGGAGACCGATCAGGACGTGCCAGCGCGCGATGAACTCCTGCAACGACGTCACGGTGTCGATCCATCGACGGCCGTGGACGTCACGGCGTCAGAACAGCTCGAGGTCGCCCAGGGCGAGGTCGAGGTCGGCGAGGGCGGGAACGCCGGGCCGCACGAGCGGCTTCCACGTGAGGGCCGGGCCCAGGCGGGGCGCCGGGGCGAAGCCATCGAGGCCCAGGCGTCGGTGCCCCCCGGTGATGGCATAGTCCGCGCCCGTCGATCGAAGGATGTCGCCGACGGCGCGTCGGACTGCGGCGCCGTCGGCTCCGAGGGTCTCCGAGATTGTCGCCTCGAGTGCAGCGCCGCGTCGTCTCAGCCGGAAGACGACGAGCCCGTCCGGTCCCGCGGGCACGACCCGGTAGTGGAGGGGCCCGAACGAGTAGCGCCAGCGAAGATACCCGGCGCTGCGGTCGGTCGTGATCCCGGCGGGTCGTGAACGGGCAAGTGCTCGGTCGGCGAGTTCGGTGTCGGCGAACGCATCGGCCGCAGCGACGCCCACCTCGGTGGGTCGGGACCACTTCTCGGCTGCGGCGCGGGCGCCGAGGACCGCCGGTGCGTGGCGAGGGCCGGCAACCCTCACCGCGACGGGTGCCGATCCGACATCACCCCAGCCCATCTTGAGGTAGCCGGGACGGCTCTTGGTGTTGGGGGTGTTGAAGACGAAGTCGACGCCCATCTCGCGCAGGTCGGGGAGTGCTCCCAGAGTCAGCCTCCGAAAGATCCCTTGGCCTTGGGCATCGGGATGGGTGGCGGTGTCGACTGCCCGCACCGCCGACACGACCGAGCCGTCACGGTCACGGAACTGCCACCTCAGGAACACCCGGAGACCGACGAGCCGTCCATCCGACTCCGCCACCCACGAGGGTGACCGCCCGAACCAGTTCTCGTCGTGCTTCCACGTGAAGAACGCCTCGTTCGGGTCGTCGGCACTCCACCCGAGCGACGCCCGGCACAGCGCGACGATTGCGTCGCGGTCATCGTCGGTCGCCACGCGAATGGTGATCGTGGGCGCAGCCATGTCGGGCAAGGCTACCCCCGGTTGAGATGAGGCGACCGGCTCACGTTGCCGGTGCGCGCAGGAGCCCCCGGCCATGGTTCGTTCCGGAGGTGGGATTCGACGTCTGGCGCGCGTACCCTCAGAGCAGGCACGGGGCCGAACGGAGGACGGATGAAGGTCGTTGTGACGGGGGGCGCCGGGTTCATCGGCGCGAACTTGGCCGCGCGGCTGAGCACCACGCCCGAGGTGACGAGCGTCGTCGTGCTCGACGACCTGTCGACTGGGTTCGCGTCGAACCTCCAGGGCGTCGACGCCGAGCTCGTCGAGGGATCGATCCTCGAGCTGGCCGATCTCGAACGATGCATCGACGGTGCCCAGGCCGTCGTGCACCTCGCAGCGAGGCCGTCGGTCCCCCGATCGGTCAAGGACCCCGTTGCATCGCACCACGCGAATGCCACCGGCACCCTCAACGTGCTCGAGGTCGCCCGAGCGGTGGGCGACGTCCAGGTGATCGTGGCTTCCTCGTCGTCGGTGTACGGCTCCAACCCGATCCTGCCCAAGCACGAGGATCTCGCCACGCGCCCGATGAGCCCGTACGCCGCGTCGAAGCTCGCGGCAGAGTCCTACACGCTGGCGTATCAGGCGACCTACGAGTTGCCGACGTTGGCCTTCCGGTTCTTCAACGTGTTCGGGCCTTTGCAGGCCGCGGGACACGCCTACGCAGCCGTGATCCCCGCGTTCGTCGACGCCGCCCTGGCCGGGCGACCGCTGCCTGTTCAGGGCGACGGTACCCAGTCGCGCGACTTCACCTTCGTCGACACGGTCACGACGGTCATCACCGACGCGGTCGTTCGCGGGGTGACGTCGCCCGAGCCGGTCAACCTCGCGTTCGGATCGCGCACCAACCTCCTGCAGGTGATCGACCTGCTCGAGGCCGAGCTCGGTCACGAGCTGCCGCGGGAGTTCCTGCCGTCCCGAGTCGGCGACGTCCCACACTCGCAGGCGGCCAACGACCGCCTGCGGGCGCTGTTCCCGTCGATCGAGCCGGTCGACCTCCGCGAGGGGCTGGCGGCCACCGTGCGCTGGTTCCGCTCCGTCGGCTGACGACGTGGTGTCGCTGCAACGACATGCGATGAAGACCGCGGCGCGAGCCGTCGACGCCGTGGTCCCACCTCGACGAGGTCTCGTCATCCTGATCTACCACCGCGTGGGCGCTGCCGGTGGAGGCCAGATGAACCTCGACCCTTCGGTCTTCGAGCGCCAGGTGGCATGGCTCGCCGCCCGTTGTCGGGTGGTGACGCTCGACGAGGCGGTGGCGGAGATCGGTGGGGCTGGTCCGGTGGAGCCGGGCGTTGCCCTCACGTTCGACGACGGCACTGCGGATTGGGCCGACGTGGTCGCACCGACGCTCGTCGAACACTGCGTGCCGGCGACCTTCTACCTCACGACCGGCTACCCCGAAGGCGATCTCGAGCATCCATGCGGCGAACGCTCGATCAGCTGGGCGGGGGTCGCCGAGCTGATGGCCTCAGGCGTGGCGACCATCGGATCGCACACGCATTCGCACCTGCTCCTCGATCGGCTGCCGCCCGACGAGATCGCCGGGGAGCTCGACCGCAGCATCGACCTCATCGGCCAGCACACGGGCTCGGCGCCGCTGCATTTCGCGTATCCGAAGGCGGTCGACCCCTCGCGGCCGGCTCACCTCGCCGTGCGGTCCCGATTCGTCTCGGCATCGCTGGCGGGAACGCACGCCAACCGTGCCGGCGACGACGTGCACCGGTTGGCCCGCTCGCCGATCCAGGTTGCCGACTCCTTCGACGACTTCCAGCGCAAGGTCGGCGGTGGCATGGGCTTCGAAGACCTGGTCCGGTCGCGCCTCAACGCGGTCAGATACCGACGGGCCACCCGATGAGCGTCCGAACCCGCGAGCGCCCGCTCCTCATGCAGCTCACCACAGCGGACATCAGCCTCGAACTGCTGCTCGGGCCGCAGCTGTCGGCCTTCGTCGACGCCGGCTACGAGGTCGTCGGCGTCTCCGCGAGCGGCGAGTTCGTTTCGCGGGTGGTGGAGCGCGGTGTGGAGCACGTGGCGCTCGGCAATGCGACCCGGTCGATGGACCTGCGTGCCGATGTCGCAGCCCTCGCGGAGTTGACGGCCCTCTTCCGTCGTCGCCGTCCCGACATCGTGCACACCCACAACCCGAAGACCGGTGTCTACGGACGCGTCGCCGCCCGTCTCGCCGGTGTCCCGGCCATCGTCAACACGGTGCACGGGTTGTACGCCACCCCCGACGACGCGCTGCGCCGGCGCGCCGCGGTCTACGCCGCCGAGCGCATCGCCTCCGCCTGTTCGCACGTCGAGCTGGTGCAGAGCGCGGAGGACCTCGCGACGCTCCGCTCCCTCCGGGTGCCGCCCGGCAAGCTGCGCCTGCTCGGCAACGGCGTCGATCTCGACCGGTTTCGTCCCCAACCGGAGCTTCGCGCCGAGGTGCGGGCCGAGCTCGGCATCGACGCGGACGCCGTCGTCGTCGGCGCCGTCGGACGCCTGGTCCGCGAGAAGGGGTACCCCGAGCTGCTCCAGGCGTGGAAGCAGGTCCGGGCGACATCGCCGACGGCCGAGCTCGTCATCGCCGGCCCGTTCGAACCCGACAAGGCCGACTCGCTGAGTCGCGACGACGTGAACCGTGCTACTGCCGCCGGCGTGCGGTTCCTCGGCATGCGCCACGACGTCAACCGGCTCTACCAGGCCTTCGACATCTACACCCTGCTGTCTCACCGTGAGGGCTTCCCGCGCTCGGCGATGGAGGCCGCGGCCACCGCCATCCCGGTGGTCGCCACCGACATCCGCGGATGCCGCGAGGTGGTGCGCGACGGTGTGACGGGTGTGCTGGTCCCGTGTCGCGACGTCGCCGGCGCTGCCGACGCGATCGGCCGGCTCGTCGCCGACGGCGGCCGTCGCGCCCAGATGTCGGCCCGCTCCTTGGAGCTGGCGAGCACCGAGTTCGATCAGCGCCGCGTGATCGACATCACCCTGGGCGCCTATCGCGACCTCCTCGCAGGGACGCCCGATTCGACGAAAGCTGGTCCGCGATGACCGTTCCGATCTCGATCTACCTGTCACCGCCCGACGTCGGTCCCCGCGAGCGCGAGCTGCTCCTCGACGCGTTCGACTCGAACTGGATCGCGCCGCTCGGTCCCCACGTCGACCGCTTCGAGGAGGAGATGGCCGCACGATGCGGGGTCGCGCACGCCGTCGCGCTGTCGAGCGGCACCGCCGGTCTCCACCTGGCGCTGCTCCGGCTCGGCGTGGGTGCCGGTGACGAGGTCGTCGTGCCGAGCCTGACGTTCGCTGCCACCGCCTTCGCCGTCACCTACGTCGGGGCGACTCCGGTCTTCCTCGATTCGGACCGGTCCACCTGGAATCTTGATCCGGATCTGCTGGAGCAGTTCCTCAGCGAGCGTGCGGAGCGTGGGCAACTCCCCGCCGCGGTCACGACGGTCGACCTCTACGGCCAGTGTGCCGACTATGACGCCATCGTGCCGATGTGCGAACGCTACGGGGTGCCGCTGGTGGAGGACGCCGCGGAAGCATTGGGCGCATCGTGGAGAGGCCGGCCGGCCGGTTCGTTCGGTCGATGCGCCGTGATCTCGTTCAACGGCAACAAGATCATCACCACGAGCGGCGGGGGAATGCTCGTGACCGACGACGCTGAGCTCGCCGCCGACGTCCGGCATCGAGCCACGCAGGCCCGTGCGCCGGTCCCGCACTACGAGCACGAGGTGATCGGCTACAACTACCGCCTCAGCAACCTCCTCGCCGCCGTCGGGCGTGGACAGCTCGAGGGCCTGACCGAGAAGATCGCACGGCGGCGTGACGTCGGCCGACGGTACCGGCACGCCCTGGGCGACCTCCCGGGATGGTCGTTCAACCCGCTCGACGACCGGGGCGACCCCAACCACTGGCTGACCGTGGCGCAGATCGACCCCGCCGTGTCGACCGTCGATCGAACCGCGGTGATGGAGGGCTTGGCGGCACGGGGAGTCGAGGCCCGGCCGGCATGGAAGCCGATGCACGCCCAGCCGGTGTTCGCGGGCCACGCGTCGCTCCTGACCGGTGTCGCCGAGGAGATCTTCGATCGTGGCCTGTGTCTCCCCAGCGGGTCATCGCTCACGGTCGACGACCAGCAGCGGGTGATCGACGAGATCCTGTGCATCGTCGAGGGTGCCTGAGCTGAGCACTTCGCAAGTCCCCAGCGGGTCGGACGCTCGTTCGGTCACGACGCCATGGGTGTCGAACGGGCCACGCGGGTCGTCAGCTCGCAGCACGCACAAGCACGCCGGTCGTCACGAGCTCATCGACGATCGCCGTCACGTCTCCTCTGGTGAGGTCGTAAAGCTCGGCCACGACGTCGACGAGCTCGTCGAGCGGAGCACGACGAACGCATACCGCCACGATCATCTCGCGCGCGGTGTCCAGCGCCAGAGGTTCCCGATCGGCGACGACAGCGACGAGCCCGTCCGCCATGGCGCGAACCACGACGTCGGGTGCGAGCTCGAGGGCGGTCGTGGTACGAGGTCGGATCGAGATGCGACGACGCTACACTCCGACCGGCGATCCTCCGCCGACCGTCGGCGCCGGGACCGCACGCCGTCCCGTGACTGCTCGAGCCGGCGCTGCTGAGGCCACCTAGGCATGGTCGAACGATCTGAGCTCATGAAGTTTCGTCTGCCCAACGCACAGATCACCGTCTGCGGGGACCTCCCGCCCCTGGTGCTGGACGTACTGGGTGATCTCCGCGATTCCCAATTGCATCTCGAACCGGATGCCTTCAGGCTCGCCCTCTTCGCGGGCAGGGACGACGACGGGTGGGTCGTGTCCGCCGAGCCCGGCCGCTCGATCAACGTCAGCCCGGTTCGCGCGGCGCCGGGCGACGCTGATCTTGTGGACGCGCTGGTCGGGTGCCTGAACCGGTTGGCCTTCGAAGCCGATCCGTGCCGACTCCACCTCCACGCCGCAGCCCTCGAGCTCCACGGGACCGGGATCCTCTTGGTCGGAGCGTCGGGCAGCGGGAAATCGACGGTGGCGCTGGAGCTCATGCGGCGTGGCGCTCACTATCTGACGGACGAGTGCCTGACGGTGCTCCCCGGCTCGACGACCGTGTTCGGCTATCCGAAGCCGATCACGCTCAAGGCGGGGTCGATCGAGCATTTGTGCGCAGGCGGGATGCTCGCGGCCGACGTACCTACAGCGGTGAACGGACGAGCGCACCTTCGTGCCGCTTCGTTCGGGTCGGTCGCGCCCGTCACCACGGTCGGCGTGATCGTTGCAGTGAGGTACGCCACCGCCGAGCCCTGTGAACTCGCTCCTCTGAGCGCAGCGGAGGCGGCGGTGCGGTTGCTCGGGGACTCACTTGACGGTGCGCGCCTGGGTTCGTCCGCACTCGACGTCGTCGCGGCGCTCGTCTCCGGGGCAACGGCGTGGGACCTCGCCTACTCCGACGCTCGAGAAGCCGCAGCCGTGATCGAGGACATCCGGCCGCCGGTGCGCCGCCACCTGGCGGTCGGACACCGCCTCGCACTCGCCGGCCGGACGTCCAACCCGACCGACGAGGTGGATCCCTACCGTTCCAGCGACGGATCGACTCGTGTGGTGTGCTTCGACGATGGTGCGGCGCTTCACGACGGTCCGTCGGGACGGTTGGCAGTGCTCGACGCCGAGCAGACAGCAGACGTGGACCACCCGGTTGCTTCGTCCTCACGAAGTTCGGCCCTCGCCTCCCTCGCCGAGGCACTCGGAGGGGTGCCTCGACCGGTTCGCTCCCCGATGCCGTGGGATCCTCTCTCGTTCGCGTTGCCGGGGCGGCCGATCCGTTCGTCGTCCGGTGAGCCGCAGATCACGGTCGCCGACGTGGGTGCGGCGCGTGCGGGACGGTGCACCGGCGTCGTCGTCGCCCAGCTGCGGCGGGGACGGAAGGCCGACGACGGCGTCGCCGAGACAGCCCTCGCCGCACACCGGGCGGGCCAGTTCACGTGCGCTCTCCTGGAGCGGGAGCTGCCCGGCCTGGTCGACCTGCTCGTCGAGCTCGAGGTGGCTCCGATCCTGCTGAAGGGCCCCGTCAGCGCTCACGACGGAGCGGTCCCGGCGTACCTCCGTGATTTCGGCGACCTCGATCTCCTGGTGCGACCGGACCAAATGGATGTCTCGGTGACCGCCCTCCTCGAGGCCGGATTCAATCGCGTCTTCCCCCGGCTCTCTCCCGATTTCGACCGGCGATTCGCGAAGAGCGTCACGCTGCGCAAGCCGTTCTCCGGGGACTTCGGTGGCGGGCCCGCGCCCACGTTCGAGCTCGACCTGCATCGGACCCTCACGCCCGGTCCGTTCGGTGAACGGATCCCGTTGTCCGAGTTGCACGACCGGTCGACGCCGGTTCGGATCAACGGACGCTGGTACCGATCCCTCCACCCCGAGCACCGGTTCCTCCATGCCTGCCTCCACGTCGTCGTGGGGAGCCCCGAGCCTCGGCTGCACAGCGTGCGCGACGTGGTCTCGACTGCACCGACGACGCCGGGTTCCATCGAGCGTGTCGTCGAGGCCGCGCATGGCTGGGGGATCAGCGAGGTGGTGCGACACGCGTTGGCGATGACGGACGATCGGTTCCCCGGCGCACTCGCCCCGGAACTGATCACCGCGGCCGCCGAGGTGCGTCCCAGTCGTCTCGAACGGGCCTATCTCGCTTCGTACCACCACCGTTCGATGAGCTACTCGTTGCCGGCGATCGCGACCGTCCACGCCCTCGGTTCGTGGCGTGATCGGCGCGACTTCCTGTTGGCGCATTGGCGACATCGTCGAGCCGGATCGTGACGCTGTCGCCCGTGCCTGGCTGTTCGACCGGTGTCGCTGGAAGCGGCGGCGAGTTAGCCGGGGTCCAGTGAGGTTTCCGTGATCGGATCATCGTGGGCTACGGCCGGACGGAGCGAGGCCGGAGCAGCCGAGCATGTTCCGTTCGGATCGTCCGAGCTGTCGCGCTCGGCCGTGGTCCACGCGGCAAACCACGTCGACCTGAACGCCCCGAGTGCGTACGGCCCGGCGACGGGCCGCGTCTAACAGCGGCCCGCCGACGGCTTCAGCGCTGAGTCGGCGCTCCTGACGACGGCGGCGACATCCGCGCTCGAGATCCTCGCCCTTGCGTTCGGTGAGTTGGGGTACCGCCGTGCGATCGTTCCGTCGTTCACCCACGTATCGGGTGCCTCGGCGTTTGCCCTCCTCGGCTGTCAGGTCCAGTTCGCGGACGTCGGGGCCCCGACCTCGTCATCGACCCGCGGAGCGTCGCGGCGCTCGACCCCGACGAGCGCACCGTGGTGCTCGCAGTTGCCCACGCCGGGGCATCCGGCGGACCTGCGACCGCTCGCGGACCTCTGCCGAGGCCAGACATTCGGCACTTGCGGGGGTCCCCTGGTGGTCCTTGGTGAGACACGAGTGTTCCGCTCGCTGGGCGACACGATCCGCAGCTTTGCGAGTTGCCGCCCGCTGCGTTGCCGCCGACTCGAGTGGGGCGAGATCCTTGGCCGCTTGATCCGAGGCACCCATCGATCCGAAGTCGGTCCCGCACGCCGTCACCGTGATCGGTGCCAGCACGAGAACGATGGCGAGGCCTCGGAGACGAAGCGGTTGGAACGTCACCATTCTCCGTTAGTTGGGTCACTCCTCGTCGGACGAATAGTCGTCCGACGCCGTGCGGATGAGCGTGGATGGCCGGGTGTGTCGCCGGCTCGGAGCCCCTACCCGACCGCCTTCGAATCGGCCGGTACGGCCACGTCGAGCTTGTGGAGGACTCGGGCCGGCTCGTCAACGCAGCACGGCTTGCAGGGCGTACAGCATCCCGGCGCAGACAGCGAAGGCAGCTACTGCCACTGCGATCAGCCGGAGCGCACGGAGAACCCTCTCATCGCGTGGACACTAACGCCCACGACCCGACGTGGGTCGTGTCGGACCAGTCCCGCCGACTTCTGAAGCTCAGTCGACCACGAGCGACCGGGTCGGCGGTGGGTAGAACGACTGTCGCCTCCGGCGGGACAGTCGTGAGATCGCTTCGGTACTCTTCCCGTCCGTGAGGTGGCTGATGAGTTCGGGTCGGGGTGCGAAGATGACGGGCGCGCTCGCACTGGTGACCTGCGCGCTCGCACTCGTGACCGGGTGTGGCGCGACGATCGGCGATCTCGGCGCCGCAGCACAGGCCGAGAAGGACCTCAGGCCGCCGTCGTCGGGCGCGAATCGCGGACCCCGCGTCGCGACCGACGATGGGGCTCGCCCGGTCCGCGGGGAGTGCGACGTCGTGCCCGACGGTGCTGAGGGATGGTCCGTCACCTGCGACGGCGACGGGCTTCGTCCCGGCGCCACAGCCGGCGCTTCGGCGACCACGGGCTCGTGGGTCTGGGTGTCGCCGTCGACGGTCGCGTCCACGCCAACCGATGGTTCCGCCGACGGCGCCTGGTACTGGATGATGGCCGACGGGCGACTCGTCACCGTCGACCCGACGCGACTTGCCCTCGGTCAGGAGCCGGGCCGTTGGTTCTGGGTCACCGACGCCGCGTCGGTCTCGACGGACCGGCGGCTGATGTCGGGTGGAGCGTGGTACCTCCTCGCTTCGCCGGCACAGGTGAGCCAGAGCCCGCTCCCCGGCTCGATCTACGTGCCGCCTCCGGGAGGATCGGGCCCCGGGTGGTACTGGCGCCCAGCTGAGGGGTCGACCGAGGGACCCGTCACCGGCGGTCGCGGTGCGGCGCCGTCGGCGCCGTCGGCGCCGTCGGCGCCGACGGCCGGCCGGCGCGATGACACCGCCTCGGGGCCGGCGGGTGGCGGCGAGCCGGCCAAGCCGAACGACGACGGCCCCACGACGTGTCAGCCGCCGTCCGCGCCGCCCGATGCTTCCGTCGGCGCGAACGGTTGGCTCCGCTCGCAGTCCGGGCAATGCGCGGTGCCGCTGCAGTGGGCGTCGGTGACGGTCGACCGCCCCGGCCGTGTGAGCGCGAGCGTCCGGCTCGTCGTGCGCCGGTCCGAGACGCTGCCGCCGTCCGGCGACGAAGTGATGGCCGTGGTCGTCGACGTCGTCGGTCGTCGTGGTCCGGCGGCGAACGTAGCGCTGTCCGTGGGGACGCCGAGCGGAACGGCCGACGGCTCGGCCATCGCGACCGACGCGTCGGCGATGTGCCCTGCAGGCGGGCGCGGGGTGGAGTTGAGCGGAACGCTGCCTCTCGGCGAGGGCAAGCTGTCCGACCCCCAACTGCTCGTGTGCGACGCTGCGACAGCGGCGGCGCTGCTCGACCCGTGACGCGGGCCCCATGACCACTGTCCCCGACTTCGCGCTCGTCGCCGACGACGGCAACGCCTTCGGCTCTCGCGATCTGGAGGGCGGTCGGTACCTGCTCGTCTGGACCGTCGACGCCTCGTCGACGGCGTGCACAGCGCTGCTGGTCGGCTTTGCGTCCCAGCACGAGGCGTTCGCCGATCTCACCTGTCGCGTCGTGTGCGTTTCGGGTGCTCCCACGGAGGAGAACCGCGCCGCTCGCGTCCGTTACCAGCTGCCGTTCCCGATCGTCTCCGACCCGGGTGGTCGTCTGGCCGCCGAGCTCGGTCTCGACCTACGCGCCCTCCGACCCTCCGGTCATGCGGCGGTCCTCGTCTCCGCCACGGGTGAGGTCGTGCGCCGCTACCTCGAGTTCGACCCCGGCTACCTTGCCGACGACGTCCTCGACGACCTCGAATCGATGGACGCCGAGCGGACGGAGTGACTCGACCGCGACGCTGACGGCGAGTCTCGCGCGGTGTCGTGCGGGGACCCGGGACCGGACGAGGGCGTCGAGCACCTCGTGGCCGTCGCGACGGGCGAGGCGACACGCCCGATCGACCACGGCGCTGAACCGATCGCCGTCGCGGCGCAAGGCAGCCCATGCGGCGCGACGGGTGCGCGGTGCGGTGCGCGCGACCCGGGCGAGCTGGCGGGTGCCCGGACGGATCGCGGTCCCGGCGATCACGCAACTGAGGAGGAACGCGTCGGCGGGGAGCAGCACGGGAGCGTCGATCCCGTGGATCCGATCGGTCCGCGCCCGGCGCACCATCGCCTCGAGATCGAGGTTCAGGCCGCACTGTCGGGCTCCAGCCCGGGTGTGCACGACGATGTCGGTGGGGTGGCCGTCGCGGCGAAGGCGCGTCGATCCACCCCGTTGCTCGGC
>CALMLJ010000157.1 GCA_937868025.1 uncultured Acidimicrobiaceae bacterium | reverse complement strand
CCGGGTTGAGCGTGGCATCGAGGTTGACGCCCTCGCCGAGGAGGAGCGTCATGAAGAACTGTCCCCACGAGCCGGAGTTCACGATCGATCCGCCGGCCGGGGGTGTGGGCACCGCCACCGCTCCCTCGTTGGTCAGGTACTTCGCCGGGTTCCAGGCCTGTTCGGCCGTCGCCGGGTACCGGTCGAACATTGCGTCGATGCCGGCGTTGCCGCCGAGCCCGGCGACGAACTGGGGACCTTGGAGGTACGGCGTCTGGCTCAGGCTGAGCAGCGCGAGCGGCACCGACAGGATCGCCGGATCGATCTGGAACGACAGCTGCTCCGCCACGTTCTGCAACTGCTCGAGGGGCGTCATCGTCGCCACGTACGCCTGTTGGGTCCGGACGGCGTCGCCCTCGACGCCGACGAGGAACGCCAGCTGCTGCTCGCTCAGCACGCCGTCGCCCATCGACTCGTTCAGGTCGAAGAGCTGGTCGTCGAGCGCGTGGGTGAGCTCGTGCACGACGACCTCGCGACGGTACGGCGTGAGCTGGTCGCCGCGAACCTCGAGGACCTTGCTCGCCGGGTCGTAGAACCCGACGACGGTGCCGCTGAACGCGATCTTGTACTTCTCGAACAGGTCGTCGGTGGTCGGCATCCAACCCAGCGCCTTGAACGCGACCTCGTCGACGTCGAGCGCCGCCTCGGCACCCTCGATCGAGTCGAGGACGTGCTGTTGGAACACCGCGTCGGGAACGAACTCGACGTCGGGGCGGGTCACGAACTGGTGCCCCCGGGCCGATTCGACGAACGCGATCAGCTGGTCGACCTGCTGTTGCGGCGTGAGTGTCCCGATGTCGGGCGCACACCCGGCACCGGCGGCGACGGCCGCTGCGACCACCCCGATCGCCATCGAACGGAACCGTCCGGTCGCCCGCGTGTGCACACCTGTTCCCATCGTGTCGCCCCCCGGCAGCTCGGCAGTGGCCCGACCTTACCGGTCGGGAGGCGGGCTGACCTTCTCGGGATTCATCTGGATCCAGATGTGGTGGATCCGACCGTCGGGCCCGCTGTCGCCCGTGAACACGAGCGGACCCTCGACATGATCGACGTACAGGCCCATCGCACCGTTGACCGCGACGGGGCGGATCTCGCTGACGAGGCCGACGTCGCGGGCGAAGAGGTTGGTCACGAGCCGCACGACTCGGTCGGCGCCGACCACATGCCGGCGTGCGGCGCGCCGGTGCGGGCCGGCATCGCTGGTGAGCACGACGCCGGGCGCGAGGTGGTGCAGGCAGGCCTCGACGTCGCCGGTCAGCAACGCGCCGAGGAGCGCTCCCAGTGCGTTGGCGGCATCGGTCCCGACCGCCGGGCGCGGCGCTGCGTCCGCTGACGCGTCGGTGTCGCGGAGCTTGCGACGAGCCCTGCTGGCCAACTGGCGGCACGCCTCCGGCTCGCGCTCGAGCGTGGTCGCGATCTCGTCGAACGGCACCCCGAACACGTCGTGGAGGATGAACGCGGCCCGCTCGGAGGCCGAGAGCCGATCGAGCATCACCAGGAACGCGAACGACAGCGAGTCGGCGAGTTCGGCCTCGTCCGCGGGGTCGACCGACGCGGTGGCGAGCTGGGTGACGGGAGCCAGGAGGGGTTCGGGCAGCCACGGTCCGACGTAGGTCTCCCGCCGCCGAGCCGCCTGCCGCTGCCGGTCGATCGCGAGTCGACTCACCGTCCGCACGAGAAACGCCTCGTCGTGGTCGACCGCCCCGATGTCGGTGCGCTGCCATCGCACGAAGGCCTCCTGCACGCAGTCCTCGGCATCGGCGACCGAACCCGTCATGCGGTACGAGACGCCGAAGAGCCGGTCGCGATGTGGCTCGAAGCGTTCGGCCGCGACGTCGGGGGTGGCGCTCATCGAGCCGAGGCCGGGACCGTCGAGAAGGCCGACCGGTGGGTCGCAGCGGCGATCCCCGCGGCCTTACCACTCGTGATTGCCGCCGTCCCCAGCAGGTCGGTCGGGCCGACCCAGTCGCCGGCGACGAACACCCCGGGCAAGTCGGGGACGATCGGCCCCGGCCGGCCTCGCAACCCAATGCCCGGCTGGGGGCGGTCGTACGCGACGACGCGTCGGTGCCCGATCTGCCGAGCGACCTCCTCGTCGCGCCATCCGGGCTGCAGCTCGTCGGCGAGCGCCTCGAGATCTGCCACC
>CALMLJ010000156.1 GCA_937868025.1 uncultured Acidimicrobiaceae bacterium | reverse complement strand
CGGCACGGTGCGTTCACCGACGAGCAGGCGGCGCTCGACTTCCTCGACACCATGGCCCCGCCGTACGTGATCAAGACCGACGGTCTCGCCGCCGGCAAGGGTGTGGTGGTCACCGAGTCGCTCACCGAGGCTCGCAACGCCGTCGGCGACTACCTGTCCGGTGCTGCGTTCGGTGCAGCCGGCGAAGAGCTGGTCATCGAGGAGGGCCTCGTCGGCCCCGAGGTGTCGGTGTTCGCGATCTGCGACGGCACCACGGCGGTCACGCTCGCTCCGGCGCAGGACTTCAAGCGAATCGGCGATGGTGACGAAGGCCCCAACACCGGCGGTATGGGTGCCTTCACCCCCGTCCCGGCAGTCGACGACGCGTTGCTCGCCGACATCACGACCCGGTTCATCGAACCGACCCTGGCCGAGCTCGGCCGACGCGGGATCGACTACCGCGGGGTGCTGTTCGCCGGCCTGATGCTCACCGCCGACGGTCCGAAGATGCTCGAGTACAACGTGCGGTTCGGCGATCCCGAGACCCAGGTGCTCGTCGCCCGCTACGCCGACGATCTGGCGGCCGTCCTTTCCGAGGCCGCCGCTGGGGCGCTCCGAACGACCCCGAGGTCCGACGGTGAAGCCGCCGTGACCGTCGTGTGCGCATCGGAGGGCTACCCCACATCGCCGCGCACCGGCGACGTGATCACCGGTATCGACGATGCCCGCGCCCTCGAGGGGGTCACGGTGTTCTGTGCCGGGGTCGCGACGAACGCCGACGGCCAGCTCGTCACTGCCGGGGGTCGCGTGCTCAACGTGTGCGGCCGCGGCGCAACGCTGACCGAAGCCCGAGATCGCGCCTACGCCGGCGTCGACCTCATCTCGTACCGCGGCAAGACCGTCCGCCGTGACATCGCGCGGCGCGCCGCCGAGGCGCAGACGACCGCATCACCGCCAACAGCAGAGGGGACACCGTGAAGGTTGCAGTACTGATGGGATCCGCGTCGGATCAGGAGAAGATGGCCCCGGCGGGTGAGACCCTGGCGAAGTTCGGCATCGAGGCCGACGTGCGGGTGCTCTCTGCCCACCGCAACCCTGCCCAGGTCTCCGAGTTGGTGAGCACCGCCCGCGAGAACGGGTACGTGGCGTTCATCTGCGGCGCCGGCATGGCAGCCCACCTCGCCGGTGCGGTCGCAGCGCAGACGACGCTGCCCGTCGTCGGCGTACCCCTGTCGGGCGGCGGGCTCGACGGCGTCGACGCCCTGTACTCGACGGTCCAGATGCCGAAGGGCATTCCGGTGGCCACCGTGGCGATCAACGGCTCGATGAACGCAGCGCTGCTCGTCGTGCAGATGCTGGCGATCACCGACGCCGACCTGGCGGCGAAGCTTGCCGACCACCGTCGCGAGATGGCGGGCTGATCCGCCGATGACGACTGCCGACAGCGCCGGCGCCCCTGTGGCGAAGTCGGCCATTCCCAACGTCCTCGCGAGCCGGTACGCCTCGACCGCGATGGTCGACCTCTGGTCGCCGCGCCGCAAGATCGTGCTGGAACGTCAGCTGTGGATCGCGGTGATGACGGCCCAACGCGAACTCGGCATCGACATCCCCGACGGGGTGATCGCCGACTACGAGGCGGTCGTCGACGAGGTCGACCTGGCGTCGATCGCCGAGCGGGAGCGGGTGACCCGCCATGACGTGAAAGCGCGCATCGACGAGTTCTGCGCGCTCGCCGGTCACGAACACATCCACAAGGGCATGACGTCGCGTGACCTCACGGAGAACGTCGAACAGCTCCAGATCCGTCTGGCCCTGCTCCTCGTCCGCGACCGTATGGTCACCACGTTGGCGCGGCTGGCCCAGCGCGCTGCGGAGTTCTCGACCCAGCCGCTCACGGGGCGCAGCCACAACGTGGCCGCCCAGACGACGACGCTCGGCAAGCGGTTCGCGAACGCCGGCCAGGAACTGCTCGTCGCGTTCGAGCGGATCGAGCAGCTCATCGAGCGTTACCCGCTCCGTGGGCTGAAGGGCCCGGTCGGCACGCAGCAGGATCAGCTCGATCTGCTCGCGGGCGACACCGCGGCGATGGACGACCTCGAACGACGCGTCGCCGCCCACCTCGGGTTCGAGGCCGTGCTCACCAACGTCGGTCAGGTCTACCCGCGGTCGCTCGACTTCGACGTCGTGTCGGCGTTGGTCCAGGCCGCGGCGGCGCCGGCCTCGTTGGCGACCACGCTTCGCCTGATGGCGGGCCACGATCTTGCGACCGAGGGATTCCGCCCCGGGCAGGTCGGCAGTTCGGCCATGCCGCACAAGATGAACAGCCGCAGTTGCGAGCGCATCTGCGGCTTCCACACGATCCTCGGTGGGTACCTCGTGATGGTCAACGGCCTCGCCGGTGACCAGTGGAACGAGGGCGACGTGAGTTGCTCGGTCGTCCGGCGGGTCGCG
Organism: uncultured Acidimicrobiaceae bacterium; assembly: GCA_937868025.1. Next base: position 2,189 of record CALMLJ010000156.1, on the reverse strand, counting down.
CTGCCCGACGCCTTCTTCGCGATCGACGGAGTGTTCGAGACGACGCTGACGGTGCTCGATGAGTTCGGTGCCTACCCGGCGGTGATCCAGCGCGAACTCGACCGCTATCTCCCGTTCCTCGCGACGACCAAGGTGCTCATGGCCGCGGTCCGTGCCGGCGTCGGCCGCGAGACGGCGCACGAGGTAATCAAGGAGCACGCGGTGTCAGCGGCCCTCGGCATGCGGGAGGAGGCGGCTGAGCGCAACGACCTCATCGACCGACTCGAGGCCGACTCCCGTCTGGGCATGGAGCCCGGCTCGCTCGCCCGGCTGCTCGCCGACCCGCTCTCGTTCACCGGCAACGCCGTCGACCAGACGGCAGCGTTCGTCGCAGCGGTCGAAGCCATCGCCGAGCGTCACCCCGCGGCGGCGGCCTACTCGCCGGCGCCCATCCTCTGATCCGTCCACCGATTCCCTCGCGCCGGCCCGCCGTGCGCCTCCCCGACAGAAAGGTGCACCCATGACCGACCTCGGGCTCCCGCACATCTACTCCGGCAAGGTCCGCGACATCTACGACGCCGGCGACGGCCGGCTCTTGATGGTCACCTCCGACCGAATGTCGGCATTCGACGTCGTCATGGACGAGCCGGTTCCGGACAAGGGCCGGGTGTTGACCGCCATGTCGGCGTTCTGGTTCGAGCAGTTCGCCGACGAGGTCGGCTCCCACCTGATCTCCACCGACCTCGCCGACCTGCCGGAGTCGGCCCAGCAGCCCGAGATCGCCGGTCGCTTCATGTTGTGTCGTCGCGCCGAGATGTTGCCCGTCGAGTGCATTGTCCGCGGCTACATCACCGGGTCGGCGTGGAAGGAGTACCGCAACCACGGCACCATGCACGGCGCTGTACTGCCGGAGGGATTGCAGGAATCCGACCGGCTTCCCGAGGCGGTGTTCACGCCGTCGACCAAGGCCGAGGTCGGCGACCATGACGAGAACATCAGCTTCGAACGCGCCGTCGAACTGATCGGCGAGGACCTCGCCGTGCGTGCCCGTGACCTTTCCCTCGCCCTGTATGCACGGGGCGCCGAGCTCGCTGCCGAGCGGGGCATCATCATCGCCGACACCAAGTTCGAGATGGGTCTCGTGGACGGTGAGCTGGTGCTCGCGGACGAAGTCCTCACCCCCGACTCGTCCCGCTTCTGGCCGGCCGACGAATGGGTGCCGGGCACGACGCCCCCGAGCTTCGACAAGCAGCCGATCCGTGACTATCTCGAGACACTCGACTGGAACAAGCAGGCGCCGCCGCCGTCGCTTCCCGACGAGGTCGTCGAGGCGTCGTCGGTCCGCTATCGCGAGGCCTACGAGCGCATCACGGGCCGTTCCCTCGCCGACTGGCCCGGAGCGTCGTGAGCGTCGGGTGCTCCTCCGAGAATGTGAAAGGCTTGACCTCATGATCTTCGACTGTCACGTGGACGTGCAGCTCCGCCCCGGAATCGCCGATCCCCAGGGCTCCACCATCGAAAAGGCGCTGCCAGCGCTCGGATTCGAGGGGGTGGCCGGGGTGCGGGTCGGCAAGAGTGTGAAGTTCCAGGTCGAGGCCCCCGACGAGGCGGCCGCGCGCAGCCAGATCGAGGACATCTGCGACCGGTTCCTCACCAACCCCGTGATCGAGGACGCGACCATCAGCGTCAGCGCGAGTAGCTGACGTGGCCACGACGATCGGCGTCGTCCAGTTCCCCGGCTCGAACTGCGAGCTCGACGTCATCGAAGCAGTGGAGGCGCTCGGTGCCACCGCGGAGATCCTGTGGCACGACGACGCGGACCTGCGTGGCGTCGACGCCGTCGTGATCCCCGGTGGGTTTGCTCACGGCGACTACCTGCGCCCGGGTGCCATTGCGCGCTTCTCCCCGGTCATGGGGTCGGTCGCGACCTTTGCCGCCGACGGGGGGCCGGTCGTCGGCATCTGCAACGGGTTCCAGGTGCTCACCGAGGCACACCTGCTGCCGGGTGCGCTCCAGAAGAACGCCGGGCTCAAGTTCCGGTGCGGCCCTGCGGAGATCCGGATCGAGACCGTCGACTCCGTGCTCACGTCGGGAGTGTCGGTCGGTGCGGTGCTCAGCATCCCGATCAATCACTTCGAGGGCAACTACACCTGCTCGCCCGAGACGCTGGCGGAGCTGCGCGCCGAGGACCGTGTTGTGGTCCGCTACGT
>CALMLJ010000155.1 GCA_937868025.1 uncultured Acidimicrobiaceae bacterium | reverse complement strand
TCACTGCCGCGGTCGCTCGGTGCCGCCGACTGCTCGACCTCGACGCCGATCCCGAGGCGATCGACGCCCGGCTCTCCCTCGACTCGGCCCTGGCGCCCCTGGTCGCAGCTCGTCCGGGTCTCCGCTCTCCGGGGGCCGTCGACGGATTCGAGATGGCCGTCCGCGCCGTGCTCGGCCAACAGGTCTCGGTCGCTGCGTCCATTCGTTCCGCCGGCCGGTTCGTCGCCGAGCTGGGCGAGGAACTGTCGTTCGAGGACACCGGGCTGGATCGGTTGTTCCCCACGCCCGATGCGCTCGCGGCGCTCGACCCCGAGTCGCTCCCCCTGCCTCGCCAGCGGGCAGCCGCGCTCGTGCAGCTGGGCGACGCCGTGGCGTCGGGACGGCTCCGCCTCGACCCCGGCGCCGACCGGTCCGAGGCGCGCCAGGTCCTGCTCGGCATTCCCGGCATCGGTCCCTGGACCGCCGACTACGTCGCCATGCGGGCGCTCGGCGATCCCGACGTCATGGCCGGCGGCGACCTCGTCGTCCGGCAGCGGGCCGCTCGACTCGGGATCGGGCCGTCCGAGCTGGCGGCGCGATCCCGCGAGTGGGCCCCGTGGCGCACCACCGTCGTCCATCACCTCTGGGCGGCGGACGACTCGACCACCACCGAGAAGGAAGCAGCCTGATGGCACCGACATCGACCACCCTGCATCGACGGATCTACGCGAGCCCCCTCGGCGAGCTCACGCTCACGGCGAGCGAGCAGGGCCTGCGCTCGCTGACCTGGCCCGAGGAGGCCGGAGGGCGTGCCCCCGCCGACGGGCCGCCGATCGGCGACGAGCCGCCGGACGTGGCCGCCGTGTTCGACCACGTGGTCGCGCAGCTCGACGAGTACTTCGCCGGCGAGCGGACCGAGTTCGACGTCCCCCTCGACCCGGTCGGCACGGAGTTCCAGCTGCGCGCCTGGGCAGCGCTCCGCCGTATCCCCTACGGCGAGACGCGCAGCTACGGCGAGCAGGCCCGCACGATCGGGTCGCCGGCCGCCGTGCGCGCCGTCGGCGCGGCAAACGGGCGCAACCCGATCTCGATCATCGTGCCGTGCCACCGCGTCGTCGGATCCGACGGCAGCCTCACCGGCTTCGGCGGTGGACTCGACGCCAAGCGCTACCTCCTCGACCTCGAGACGAGAACGCAGACGCTGTTCGGGTGACGACGGCCTACTGGTCGGCCACGGCGAGCGGTGCCGGCGCAGGTGTCGGTGGTCCGTCGTGGGCGAACCGCTTGCGGAGGCGCATCGCGGGCTTCTCGATCACGTAGTACGAGAACACCACGGCGACCGCCGTGAGGCCCCACTCGATGAGGGTCAGGACGGCGATCGGCACGTCGGGATACCGCTTCGAGCTGACGAACGTCCAGATCGGGTTGTGCCAGAGGTAGATGGAGTACGACAGCTTCCCGATGAGCACCACCGGTGGCAACGACGCCCAGCGAGAGGCAAACGAGTCCGGTGCCACGAACAGGTGCCCGATGAGCGCCGCTGCCGCGACCGAGGTGTACACGACGTAGAGCGAGGAGATCTCGTGGGTGGCCCGCCCCGCCAGCAGATCACCGACGAGCACCGCGATCGCGAGGACGGGAACCGCCGGTCGGGACAGGAGCCGTTCGAACGCCGGGAAGGTGCCGCGATGGAACGCGAAGGCCATCGCGGCGCCGAGCGCGAACCCGTCGAAGCTGAAGAGCGAGATCGAGGCGAGGTCGGGGTCGAGGCCCGGAAGGTAGTACAGCCCGAGCCGGACGACGGCGATCGCCACTGCCACGCCGACGATCGCGGTGACCGACCGCCGGGCGTTGCGGCTGGGCAGGGCGAGGGCGATCATCGTCAACGGCCAGACGAGGTAGAACTGCTCCTCCACCGCGAGGCTCCACATGTGCCCGAGGAACCCGTCGTAGACGGCGCCGTTGACGAACACGTCGTTCAGCAGCAGCGGCTTCATGTTCGTGAGATAGGTCGCGGCGAGCAGGATCTCCTTCAGGAGGTAGCTGTGCTCCGACGGCGTCTCGGTGATCGCCCAGCTGGCGGCGAGCAGCACGACGAGCATCACCGTCGGAGCCGGGAGGATGCGAACGGCGCGCCGCCCGTAGAACCCGCCGACCGAGATCGTTCCGCTCCGGTCCCACTCCTCGAGCATGAGCTTCGTGATCAGGAAGCCACTCAGCACGAAGAAGACGATGACGCCGTTGCCCCCGCCGAGGAAGATCGACAGACCGGTGTGATTGAGGAGGACGAGGCCGATGGCCACGGCGCGCACGCCGTCGAGCCCCGGCCGGTAACCGAGCGTGCGGTTCACCGCTAGTCCTTGGGCTCGGCCTCGGCGGTGTCGGGGCGACGATGACGACGGCGCACGGGCGCCGTGGTGACGGCGAGCACCCGGCTCCGCTCGGTCGGGAGGTTGTCGGCGACCTCGCTCAGCATCTCCTGGTCCTGCTCGAGCAGCGGAACGGCGAGCACGATCACGTCGGCGGCCTTGCTCGCGAAGAGGGTGAGGGCCGAGCCCATGAGGCTGCCGCCGTCGTAGAGGACGATCTGGCCGCGCTCGCGGGCCACCTCGAGGATCGGACCGATGGCGTCACGGCGCAACGCTTCACGCCGTTCGATCTTGCCGACGCCGAGCACCTCGACGCGGGGAAGGTCGGTGTCGGTGAAGTAGTTGACCGGCTTCGTCGGCTTCTTGACCTCGGCGGCGAGGACCGCGCTGATGCCGGTGGACGGGTCGGTGTCGAAGATCTCCGACACGGTCTGGGTGCGAAGGTCGCCGTCGACGATCACGACCGAGTACCCGGAGCGGCTGAGCCGCCGGGCGAGCGCGAGCGTGAGCGTGGTCGTGCCGGCGGCCGGCTGCGTGCCGACGACGGCGATGGTGAGCGCGTGGTCGATCTCGGGATCGGCCATCGCCTCGGCGCGGACGCTCAGCCGTTCCATCGTCTCGCGGGCATCGGCCGGCGTGGTCTTGAGCGCGGCGAGCGGGTTGTCGAGCAGCGCCCGGTTGCGGGGGAACGCCCCGACCACCGTCGTGCCCAACATCTGGGCGACCGACACCTCGTCGAGCACCTTGGACGACAGCTGGGCGAGCACCAGCGCCACCGCGACGCCGATGAGACCGCCGAGGACCGTGCCACCGGCGAGGATGATCTTGCCCTTCGTCTGCGTGGGTGACGAGGGCGCCGTGGCCCGCTCGATGAGCGATGACACCGACTGGTCGTCGACGCTGAGCTCGAGCTCGTTCTTGGCCTGCAGGACGCGGTTGTACTCGGCGTTCAGGGCATCACGCTGCTGCACGAGGCCGGGGACGACGAGCGACTCGCTGGGGACGTAGCCGGTGGAGCCGGCCTCGTTGGCCTTGGCGATCAGGTCCTTCATCGCCGCCGTGATCTGAGCGTAGATGCCGGTGTCGGGTGTGGTCAGCTGCGTCGTGATCGCGTCGAGCTTGTCCTGGAGTGTCTGGATCCGGGGAGCACGTGCGGCGGCCTCACGAGAGGCAGCCTCGGTGATGTAGACGTCGGCAATGGCGTTGGCGATGGCGGCGGCCGCCTTTGGCCGGCTCGCAGTCGCCTTCACGGTGATGATGTCGGCGGACGGTTCCTGCTCGACGGTCAGCTGCTCCGCGATCTGCTTCGCGGTGACGCCGCCGCCCAGCTTCTTGGCCGCCTTGTCGAGCGTGTCGGTGCTCGTGACGACCGACAGCTGGCTGGTGATGTAGCGGTCGGGCTGGCTGGCGGCGACCGCAGCCCCGGCGCCGGAGGTCGGCGTTGCGATGCCGATGGTCGCGACGGCCTCGTACGAGCTGACCGAGTTGGCGATGCTGAGGAGCCCCGGCACCGCGCCGAGGATGGCGCACAGCACGACGAACCGGATCCGTCGCCGAACTGCGGCGACGATGAAGGACCACTCCACGCTCTTACCTTTCGGGTTGGAGCGCCGGATCGGCGCTCCGAATGAACTGACTATCTTGCGGCTTGGGTGCGATGGCGTCGAGTCAGGCGTTCCTGGGCCAGCCCGCGCAGTCGGCCCGATGCGATCGCTCCGCGTCGCAGTATGTGGATGACCGAGCGTTGTGTCACGCGTTGTTTGTTCGCCTGCAAGAGTCCGGACGGCTGGGCGCCGCCGGGAAGGCCGTGTCGTTCGATGACTTCGGTCATGCCGATGCCGTAGTAGTGGTGTTGACGGACCATGGTCCACAGGCCCGGCCGGTGGCGGTAGTGGACGACCGCGTCGGGCGCGTACGCCAGGTCGATGCCCGCGTCGGCGAGCGCCCAGCCGAACGCGATGTCCTCGCAACGCGTCAGGCCCTCGACGAAGCCGTCGACGGCGTCGAAGGCCTCGCGGGTCGTTGCCATGTTGGCCGAGACGGGGTAGCGGTGCCCGAGGTAGGAGGGCAGCTCGTCGGGCGTCGCCGGTGGGCGCCAGCGCTCCTGTCCGGGCGGGGAGAGGCGTCGTTCGTCGAGGTAGCCCCCGACTGCGGCATGTGAGCCGAGCGACTCGACCAGGGCGCGGAGCCAGGTGGGCTCGACGATGTCGTCGGCGTCGCAGAAGGCCAACAGATCGGCCGAGGCGGCCCGGGCGCCCACGTTGCGTGCGTGCGCAGCACTTCGCTCGTCGGACGAGTCGACGATCAGCGACGTGGCGAGGGGGTGGAGGCGAGGCGCTGCGACGGCGGGATCATGGGTCGTGCCGGGCTGGTTCATCGACAGCACGAGCTCCCACGGCTGGTCGAATTCTTGTTCAGCGAGCGCGTCGAGCTGCTGGGGAAGGAACTCGTCGATGCCGCCGATCGGCATCACGACGGACACGACCGGATGGTCGGACCTCGAGCTCACGCGCGGTGGCCCGCGGCGGCATCGTTGCGGCGCTTCGCCTGGTACTCGCGCCACACGATCGGGATGAAGCCGATGTCACGGACGAAATAGCGGTGGAACAGGCGGCGTGGTTCCTGGGCGAAGCGGTAGAGCCATTCGGCCGAGCACTTCTGCACCCAGAGGGGGGCGCGCTTGCGGATGCCGAGGAACATCTCGGCCGAGCCGCCGAGACAGAGGATGAACGGGAGGGCGGTGGGTGACGCGTCCAGCTGTCGGAGGATCTCGTCGGCGATCATCACGTCCTTGGGGTGCCCGAGGCTGAGGATCACCACCTTCGCCGCGACCGCGGTGATCTCGGCGACGCACTGGGCCGCGAGGTCCACGAGGTCGGATCGTGACCCGACGTCGAGCATCGGCGCCACCAGCGTCGCTGCGGCGGGGTTCGACTCCTCGAGTCCGCGGGCGACCGCTGCGCTCGGGGCGAGCACGAACACCGGGGTGGCCCGGGCGGTCAGTCGAGGCCACAGGTCGGCGAACAGGTCCGAGCCGGTGAGCCGGAAACGCAGCCGCGAGCCGAGGATTCGGCTCGCCCACACGATCGGCTGGCCGTCGGGCAGGACACACCAGGCCTTGGCGAAGAACTCGCGGATGCGGGCGTCGGGCGTCTTGGTGACCTGCAGGAGGAGGTCGGTATTGGGGGTCACGATCACCGGGTGGCCCTCGACGTCGTCAGGGGTGCTGTCGAGGACGAGATCGGCAACCCGGGCGATCGAAGTGTCGTCGACGAAGTCCAACCCGAAGAGCTCGACGCGGGTCAACCCGTCAACGTGAGATGTCGCCCGCTTCATCGATGTGATGGTACAGAGCGGGTCGATGTCTCCCAACCGGGCGTCCGGCCCAATCTCGTCGGCGACGCTCGACACGCCGCCCCGACAGCGCCTCCCGAGGGAGTGATCGCGCGACTGGTGATTGCGTTCGGTGGGTTGCTCCGTAACATGACCGCAACCCCGACGTGAGTGGAGCGAAGTAGATGGTGGAACCCGAGAGCGGTACTGGACCGCGGCTGCGTGCCGCCGTGATCGGCACCGGTGGGATCTCCAAGGAGCACCTGCGGTTCCTCGCCGGCTCACCTCGTGCCGACCTCGTCGGCGTCTGCGACATGTCACCGATCGCCGTCTCCCATGCGGCGGCCACCTACGGCACCACCGCCTACGCGACCGTCGATGAGATGCTCGCCGGAGCGCGGCCCGAGGTCGTGCACGTGCTCACACCTCCGACGACCCACGTCGCGCTGTCCGAACTGTGCCTCGCCGCCGGTGCCGACGTGATCTGCGAGAAGCCGATCACGTTGGGCGCTGCCGACCTCGAGCGGCTCCTGGCATTCGCCGACGATGCCGGTCGGCGGATCTGCGAGAACCACAACTACCGGTTCAACCCCGAGGTTCTGGAGCTCGACTCGCTCGTGGAGTCCGGCGTGCTTGGCCGGGTCGGCGAGGTCGAGGTCCGGATGGGCCTGCCCGTGAACGATCCCGACGGAAGGTTCGGCGACCCGAACCTTCCGAGTCCGATCCACCAACTCCCGGCCGGCGTCATCCACGACTTCATCACGCACCTCACGTATCTGGTGGACAACTTCACCCCTGGCGTCGAGTGGCTCACCGTCGACAGCCGTTGGAGCAACCACGGTGGTGTGGCCCACGTGGCGGTCGACGACCTCGACTCGATCCTCGTGGGCGACGGCCCCGACGGTGCGGTTCACGCCCGAATCCGGTTCTCGGCGCTTCTCGCACCCGACTGCTTCGAGATCACGGTTCGTGGCACCGAAGGCTACGCCCAGGTCGAGCTGTTCTCCGGGCGTGTGTCGCGGGTGATCCCGCGTCCCGGCGGCAAACAGCTGTCGCCGATCGTCAACATGATGGTGGGTGGCGCGACGATGTTCGCCGGCGGGCCCCGCTCGCTGAAGCGCAAGATCATGCAGCAGGGGCCGTACGTCGGTCTCGAGCGATTCCTCGCCCTGACCTACACCGCGCTCGCAGCCGGGACGGAACTTCCGGTCACGCCCGCCGACATGCTCGCGACGAGCCGCCTGATCGATCGGCTGGTCGCCGGTCGATCGGTGGGCGCAGCGCCGGAGGTGGTGTCGTGAGGGTCCTCGTCACCGGCTCGACCGGGTTCGTCGGCGCCTACACCGTGGCCGAGGCGCTGCACGCAGGCCACGACGTGACCGCGCTCGTCCGCCCGGCCTCGAAGGCTCCGTTCGCAGCGCTTGCCGATCACCCCCGCCTCACCCTTGCCCGGGCCGACCTTCGTGACCGCCGCTCGCTCGACGGCCTGTTCGACGAGATCGACGTCGTCATCCATCTCGCCGCGGCCAAGTCCGGCGATTTCGCCACCCAGTTCGCCGGCACGGTGCTCAGCACCGAGAACCTGTTGGCGGCGATCGACGGCTCCCCGGTCACGCGCCTCGTCGCCGTGAGCACGTTCTCGGTGTACGACTACTCGCACCTCAAGGCGGGTTCGGTCATCGACGAGACGACGCCGATCGACCTCCACCCCACCAGGCGCGACGAGTACGCGCAGACCAAGCTCCTCCAAGAGCAGCTCTACCGGGCCGAGATGGAGCGCCGCGAGGTCGTCATCCTCCGCCCGGGCATGATCTACGGCCGCGACAACCTGTGGCACGCGTTGCTGGGCGCCGAGCTCGGACCGCTGTTCCTTCGCATCGGCAGCCGGGCAACCCTGCCGATGACCTACGTCGAGAACTGCGTCGCCGCGATGGTCGCAGCGATCGATGCGCCCGGGGTCGCCAGTGAGACGATCAACATCGTCGACGACGACCTCCCCACGCAGGCCGAGTACGTCGCTGCCCTCGAACGGCAGACCGAGATCCCGTCGTCGATCCCGGTGCCCTGGCCGCTGATGAAGTTGGCGGCGACCACGATCTCGGTGGTCAACAACCGCTTCCTCGACGGTCGGGCCAAATTCCCCGGCATCGTCGTTCCCGAGAAGCTCGACGGCCGGTTCAAACCCTTCCGGTACAACAACGACCGCGCTCGCCGCCTGCTCGGGTGGGCGCCGCAGTACACCCTCGCTCAGGCGTTCACCCGGAGCCTGAGCGACACCGACCTCGTCGTCGAACGGGCCGGCTCGGCGTGAAGGTCGCGTACCTCACCGGCGAGTACCCCCGGGCCACCGACACGTTCATCCAACGCGAGATCCTCGCCGTGGAACGGTGTGGGGTGGACGTCGAACGGTTCGCCGTGCGGCGTCCGGGTGACGAGCACATGGTGGGTGAGCGCCAGCGCAGCGAGCGCGACCTGACCACCTACCTCCTCGAGCAGCCGTCGTCGTCCTACGCTGGAGTGCTGGCCCGGGCGTTGCGCCGGTCGCCACGCCGGTTCCTCGCGGCGCTTCGGCTCGCCGTGAGGACGCGTCGGCTCGGCCCACGTGGCGCCGCCAAGCAGGCGGCGTACTTCGTCGAGGCTGCAGTCCTCGCCGAGCTGATGGCCGAACGTGATGTCGACCACCTCCACAACCACTTCGCCGACTCGAGTTGCACCGTGGCCATGCTCGCCTCGGAGCTCAGCGGCACGACCTACAGCTTCACGCTTCACGGCCCCGCGATCTTCTTCGAGCCCAACGAGTGGCACCTCGGCACCAAGCTGGAGACCGCTGCGTTCTGCGCGACGATCAGCAACTTCGCTCGGTCCCAGGCGTGCCTGTTCAGCCCCTCGGAGGTCTGGCCCAGGATCCGCATCGTGCACTGCGGTGTGGACGAGGCCGACGTCGCCGACGCCACCGCGTCCGACGGCCGCTGCCAGCTGTTGTTCGTCGGTCGGCTCGACGCGGTCAAGGGGGTGGTGGTGCTGTTCGACGCCGTCGCGTCCCTCGTCGCCGCCGGCAACGACCTGCACCTGACCCTCGTCGGCGATGGCCCCCAACGTTCGGAACTGGAACGTCGGTCGGTCGAGCTCGGCATCGCCTCCTCGGTCACCTTCGCCGGCTACCGCAACCAGGAGCAGGTGCAACAGCATCTCCGCGAGTCCGACGTGTTCGTGCTGCCGAGCTTCGCCGAAGGGGTCCCGGTCTCGCTGATGGAGGCGATGGCCATGACGTTGCCGGTCGTGGCCACCAACGTGGGTGGCGTGACGGAACTGGTCCGCGACGGGCGCAATGGCAAGGTGGTCGCACCGGGCGACGCCGTGGCGCTCGAAGCCGCGATCGCCGAACTCGCAGCCGACCCCGACCTGCGGCGGCGCCTCGGTGAAGTGGGTCGCGCCACTGTTCGCGCCGACTTCGACTCCCTGACCGAAGCCCGTCGGTTGGTCACCTTGTTCAGCGATCCGGCGTCGCCCTCCCCGGGGATGGTCCGCCCCACCCCGGCACCCCTGGCAGACTGAGTCCCACGCCTCCCGGATCCCCCGGAAGGTTTGCTGGCTGCTGCGAGCAAAAGTGCCTGAAACGGCACAAGAGACTGGTAACGCGGACGTTGCCTCCGTACCGTGCGACACGGCCGGTTGGTCCTCGACCGCCACTTCTTCCCTGGAGGGATTTCCATGAAACTACTTCGACAGACGGCCGCAGCCGTCTCGGTGAGTGCGCTCGCAGTCCTCGGTCTGCAGATGTCGGCCGGTGCCGCGGTCCCGTCGATCTCGGCGTCCGACACGACCATTCCTGCCGGCGGCAGCGTCAACGTGAGCCTCGGCGAGCCGTGCCTCGACAGCGAGGGCGAGCCCACCTACGGCGACGTCATCTCGTCCGCCTCGAGCGGTGACACCCACCAGGAGACGAAGGGTGCGGGCTTCATCAAGGGCGCGACCGGCACGTTCGTGTTCGACACGCCGGGCACGTACACCATCTCCCGCTTCTGCGACGGTCAGGGACTCACCAGCCAGGTGACGATCACGGTGACCGCTCCCACCACGACGACCACGACGTCGACGACCACGACGGCTGCTCCCACCACGAGCACGACCACGACGGCACCGAAGTCGACCACGACGACCACGGCACCGAAGTCGACCACCACGACGGCGAAGGTTGCCGACGCGACCGCGACGACGACCACGACCACTGCGGCCGTGAAGGTCGAGAGCGTGACGTCGACCAAGGCGACCGGGGCCACCCGGGTCCAGGCGGAGTTGGTCAGCTACACGGGCTGACCGACGGTCTGCGGTGACAGGTCAGGAGGACGGGTCCGGCCGGCGACGGCGCCGGCGGACCATCCTCGTGACCAGCTGTCGTGCGACCCACGCGTTGGTGACGGCGTAGCGTTTCCACATGCGACGCGGCTCGCAGGCGAGGCGCCAGGCCCATTCGAAGCCGGTGCGTTGCAGCATCGACGGGGCCCGGGGCACGAACCCCGAGATGACGTCGAAGCTGCCACCGACGCCCATCACCAGATCGGCGCCGAACTCGTCGAGGTGATCGGCGGCGAACACCTCCTTGAACGGTGACGGCATCCCGATGAAGAGGAGGTCGGCGCCCGACCGCTTCACGTCGGACACGACGTCGTGATGCTCCTGGTCGGTGAAGTAGCCGTTGCGGGAGCCGGCGATGATCAGCGACGGATTCCGTTGGAGCAGCACGTGCCGGAGCTGGTCGATCACGTGCTGCTGCGCCCCGAGCAGGTAGATCGAGCGGCCGTCGGCCGCCGCGGCGTCGATGAGCTGCACCATGAGGTCGATACCGGCGATCCGCTCCGGCAGTCGGCGGCCGAGCGCTCGCCAGGTCCAGATCACGCCCATACCGTCGGCGACGCGGATTGCGGCGTCCTGCACGATGTGGCCGAGGCGGTCGTCGCGCGCCGCCATCCACATCAGCGCCACGTTGACGGTCATCACGAGCCTGGTGTGATCGGCCGGCCGGCGGAGGTCGGCGACGACCTCGGGCATCCGCAGCGCGGCGAGTTGCCAGTCGAAGACGTCGACGGGAGCGGCCGACGGCAGCGCAGCGGCCGGAACCTCGGCGGCGGGGTCAGACAAGGGACGTGCCCCTGGGGAGGTCGTTCTCGATCGCAGCGGCGTAGAGGCACCACGCCCACTCGTAGGGGCGCGTCTCACGGTTGAGCGTGACCTCGGCGGCACGGTGGTCGGCCACGCCCAGCGCCTCGAGCCCGCCCCGCACGTTCGTGATCACCGTCGGCTCGACTCGCTCGACGCTGCGCCACACGGTCGACCGTTCGACGTCGACCATCGACGATCCGAGTTCGTTGTCGGTGATCCACCGTCGACTCGCAGCGATCGCGGCCGAGTAGTCGCCGCCGTCGGCTCGTGCCATGGCGGCCAGCGCCATGGGTGCCATGCCGTGCTGGTGGACCGAGTACACGGCGTACCGGAGTGCGACGTGGCCGCGCTGGGCGTCGTAGTGCCACCACCACTGGCCCCGGTCGCCCTGCAGCTCGACGTGGTGCGCGGCGAGCGCGGACCCGACGCCGCGCGCCGCTGCGTCGTCGAGCACGATCGCGGCGAACGCGAACGCCTGGACCGAGTAGATCTGGTCGGCGAAGTTGGCGATGTGGGACCGGGCCCGATGCAGCGCTGAGGCGCCCGGACCGGCGTGACGCATCAGTCGAGTCGCTCCGACGTAGCGGTTGGTGCGGAGCTCGTCGACGACGGCGTGCGCCGCGGCGCGAACTGCCGTGTCGCCGGTGCGCGCGAACTCGTGGAGCAGACCGCTCGCGAGCCACGCGGTCTCCATGGTCGTGAACCCCGCGACGTGCTGTTCGACGAGCGAATCGATCGAGAGCCCGAGCGGGGCCAGGTAGCCGGCGGCGTCCGCCGCACCGTCGACGGCGGCGTTGGCCCACAGCGCGAGGCCGATGCCCGCCCGGTAGCCGGTGCGGGTGACCTCACCGCCGATGGCGTCGACACACCGCTGCACATCGATGCCGTGGACGTCGCCCGACTCGCCGGAGCGGGCGAGTCCGAGCAGCGCGATGCTGCTGCTCGTCAGCGTTTCGTGGGGGTAGAGATCGTCGACCTCACGCCACACGCCGTCGAAGAGCTGGTGGGAGAAGAGCTGTCGGCCGTGGTCGTACGAGTCGACGAGGCTGCGCAGACAGAGCGGAGTGAGGGCGCCGCCGATCGGACCCGACACCGGCGGCGCGTGGCCATCGAGGCGCGACGGTCCGCCGTTGGTCGCAGATGTGTGCCCCATGGCGCTCACGATAGCCACAGATATTGGAATTCGGGACGGATGGCACCCGATTGTCCCGGATCGAGGGGGCCGGAGGACCGGCCGCGATCAGCCGAGGTTGAGCAGGTCGACGACGAAGACGAGGGTCTCGCCGCCCTTGATCACCCCGCCAGCGCCCTGAGCGCCGTACCCGAGGTGGGGCGGGATCGTGAGCTGGCGGCGACCACCGATCTTCATGCCGGCGACGCCCTCGTCCCAGCCCGAGATCACCTGACCCGCTCCGAGGCGGAACTCGAACGGATCGTTGCGGTCCCAGCTGGCGTCGAACTGCTGGCCGTTCGACCAGGCGACCCCGACGTAGTGGACGATGACGTTGGCACCCTTGGTGGCTTCGGCGCCGTCGCCGACCACCAGGTCGTCGATCACGAGCTCGGCGGGCGGCTCGGTGTCGGGGATCGTCACGGTCGGCTTGGTGTCACTCATGGGCGTGACCATAGACCGCGACCGGACCGGCGCGATCACGACCCGGGCCGGGCGCCGCAACGACCATGATGGTGCCGGTGATGTTGGCGATCGAGGCGTCCGACCTGTTGGCGAACGCCGGTCGTCTCGGCATCCTGGCCGTGCCGGCGCTCTTGGGCGTCCTGGTGGTGCGGCTGCGTCAGGTGCCCGACGTTCCCGCTGCGATCGGAGCGCTCAACACCTACACCCTGCACCTCGGCTTCCCGGCGCTGATCGCGGTGGGTGTCTTGGAGGTGGACCCTTCGGTCGCGTCGACCTGGGGCTTCTGGGCAGTCATCCCCGTCGTGGATCTGGTGTTGATCGCGATCAGCTGGGCCGTCGGTCGACGCCTCGCCGGCCGGCAGGGCGGATCGATTGCGATCGTGCTCCTCTTCGGCAACACGGCGTACCTCGGACTGCCGTTCGCGGTGAGCGTGCTCGGCGAACCGGCCCGTGGCCCGGCGTCACTCCTCGTCGCCGTGCAGGTCACGCTGGCGGTGCTCGTCGGGCCGGTACTGCTCCAACGGTGGAGCGGTGACGGCCACGGGTCGGTCGACTGGGCGCGGTTGTTTCGTCAGCCGCTGCTGCTCGCGCCGTTCGCCGCGGTCATGGTTCGACAGCTGCCCGACGGCGTCGTCGGAGGCGTCCACGACGTGCTCGGTCCGCTCGCCGCGTCCACGGCGCCGGTCGCGATGTTCCTCCTCGGCCTCTACCTGGTCGAGAACTGGGAACTCGTCCGTACCGCCGAGCACGGCGTGTGGACCCACGTGGTCCTCCGCATGCTCGTCGCCCCTGCGGTCAACGCCGCGGTGGCGGTGTGGCTGTTCGAGATCGGCACCATCTCGTCGACGACGATGGCCGTGGTCGTGGTGCTCGGCGGTATGCCCGCCGCGATCAGTACGTTCTCCATCGCCCACCACGAAGGCGTTGCGGCCGACCGCGTCGCCAGCGTCGTCGTCCGGTCGAGCGTCACGGCGCTGGTGACGATGCCGGTGCTCGCCACGGTCGCCGAACAGCTCAGCCGGCGCTGAGGACGACGGCCTCGTAGGCGTCGAGGGTCCCGTCGAAGGTCGACCGGCCACCCGCTCGGCTCGAGAGCACGAGCGTCCCGGCGGCCGTCGTCGTCGTGTCGGCCCCACTCATGTTGATCGCGACCGTGAACGTCGAGGGCCCGTCGGTGCGGTCGAACACCAGCACCGGGCCGGTGTCGAGGTGGAGTGCGAGGTCGCCCTGCGACAGCGCCGGCGTCGAGCGTCGCAACGAGAGCAGCGTCCGGTAGAGCGACAGCATCGACGCCGGGTCGTCCTGTTGGGTGGCGGCGTTCGCTGCGGCGGCGTCGGGTGGCCACGGGAGCCAGGTGTCGTCGGTCGCCCAGCCGTGGGAAGCCTCGGGCGTCCACGGCAACGGGGCCCGGCACCCGTCACGACCGGCCGGGTCGTGCACCTGTTCGGGCGCGACGACCGCGTCCTGCATGCCGACCTCCTCGCCGGCGTACAGGAACGGTGTGCCTCGAATGGTGAGGAGCAGGACCGCCGCGGCCCGCGCCACCTCCTCGGAGTTGCCGTAGCGGGTGCGGTGTCGAGGATTGTCGTGGTTCGACAGCACCCAGGTCGGCCATGCGTCGCGAGGTCCGAGCGCTGCGGTCGTCGTGGAGATCTGGGTGCGCCACGCGTCGGCGTCGAAGGGGGCGTACAGCGGCGGGAAGTTGAAGCACAGGTGCAGCTCGTCCCCGTTGCCGTAGTGGGAGGCCACCAGGTCGGTGTCGAGCAGGTAGACCTCGCCGACGGCCATCCGGTCGCCGTCGTAGGAGTCGAGCAGCGTCCGCAGCTCGCGGAGCAGCGCGTGGGTTTCGGGCCGGTCGTTGAGGATCGTATGGGGGAGACCGGCCACATCGGGCGGTTCGTCGGGGAGCGCCGGGTCCTTGCCGATCAGGTGGACCACGTCCATGCGGAAGCCGTCGACGCCGCGATCGAGCCAGAAGCGCAGCGTGTCGTGCATCGCGGCGACGACCTCAGGATTGCCCCAGTTGAGGTCGGGCTGTTGGGAGAGGAAGCAGTGGAGGTAGCACTGACCCGTCGTCTCGTCGAAGGTCCACGCCGGGCCGAAGGTCAGCGATTCGATCCAGTTGTTGGGGGCGCCGCCGTCCGGGGCCGGGTCGCGCCAGTGGTACCAGTCGCGTTTGGGGTTGTCGGTCGACGACCGCGATTCGACGAACCAGGGGTGCTGATCCGATGTGTGGTTGGGGACCCAGTCGATGATGACGCGCAGCCCGCGACCGTGTGCCTCTGCCACGAGGGCGTCGAAGGTGGCGAGATCGCCGAACAGCGGGTCGACTCCGCAGAAGTCGGCGACGTCGTAGCCGTAGTCCGCCATCGGTGACGGGAAGAACGGCGACAGCCAGAGGGCATCGACGCCGAGGTCCGCGATGTGGTCGAGATGGCGGCGGACCCCGTCGAGGTCTCCGATGCCGTTGCCGGTCGTGTCGCAGAAGGACCGGGGGTAGATCTGGTACCCGACGGCGGTCTTCCACCACGGGAGGGCTGGGTCCGACGGTTCGGTGCTCGACGGCTCGGTGTTCGACATGGGCGGCAGTCTCGCGTGGCGTCGCGGCGCTCGCTCGATAGCCTCCCACCTCATGGGTCTACGTGAGTTCACCAGCGACGAGGCGGTCGTCGCCGGACGGCTGGCCACTTTGAAGGACGAGGCGGGCAGCCATTCACCGAGCCTGCTCACGTTGCGGGAGCAGATGCCGGAGCTGGAGATCGCGGTCGACGCCTGCTTCATCTCCAATCCCTATGCGACACAGTTGTTCCTCGACTACTTCAAGTCCGAGCTGCTCGATACCGGTGCCATCCGCGATGTGCTCGAGTTCTACCCGTCGCAGAACCAGGTCATCGGTGCGCTGCTGGCCGGCCACCTCGGTATCCCCGAGGACCGTGTCTTCGTCGGCAACGGGGCGATCGAGATCATCCAGGCGGTGATCCACAACTTCGCCAAGCGGCGGGTGCTCGTGACCCTGCCGACGTTCTCGTCGTACTACGAGTTCGCCGAGGGCCGGGTCGACGTCGTCTTCCACACGCTCGCGAAGACCGACGAGTTCAAGCTCGACCCCCACGACTACCTGGCCAAGGTCGCCGAGACCGAACCCGACGTCGTCACGCTCATCAATCCCAACAACCCCGACGGTTCCTACTTCTCCTACGAGGACCTGCTCACGATCCTCCGCGGACTGCCCGACGACGTGACGGCGATCGTCGACGAGAGTTTCATCCACTTCGCGTTCGAAGATCTCAACTTGGACATCCGTTCGATCATCGCCGAGTGCGAGCAGTTCCCGAACCTCGTCGTCGTGAAGTCGATGTCGAAGGACTTCGGCATCGCCGGCATCCGCGCTGGCTACGCCGTGATGCACCCGGACCGCATCGATGCCCTTCTGCGCAACGGGTACCTGTGGAACTCGAACGGTCTGGCGGAGTACTTCTTCCGTCTCTACTGCCGCGCGGACTTCCTCGAGCGCTACGACATCGTTCGTAAGCAGTACATCCTCGAAACGCAGCTGTTCTACCGCCAGCTCGCCAAGGTGGGCGGCGTCGTCGTGTATCCGTCGATGGCCAACTTCGCACTGGTGGAGATCGTCGGCGGGGTGACCGCCGATGAGGTCATGCAGCACCTGCTGGTGCGGCACGGCGTCTACGTGCGCACGTGCAGCGACAAGATCGGTCTCGACGGCCAGTTCCTGCGGATCGCCTCCCGCGGTCTGCGTGAGAACCAGATGATCATCGACGCGCTGTCCGACGTGCTCGGTTCGAAGGACTCGTGAAGGCGCGCCTCAAACGGGCGGTCGAACTGCTCGCCGGGGCGATCGCCTGGGTGCAGGTGGGGTGGGTGCTTCGCACCACCCAGCCCGGCGACAAGATCGTGGTGCTCGACATCGACAACACCATCGCCGACGCATGGCCGTCGTTCCTGCGCCCGTTCGACTCGCAGCAGTCCCGACTCGCGTCCCTCGAGGTGCTGCCCAACGTGAAGGGGGTCGCCCACGACGCTCCTGCCGCCGAGGGTGCGACGATCATCTACCTGTCACATCGCAACCTGTGGGAGTGGCCGGTCACGTATCGCTGGCTGCGCGGGAACGGCTTTTCCGTGCGACCCGATCGGGTGCTGGTGGTGCCGTCGGCGGCGGCAAAGGTGCCGTACCTCCGGCGACTCGCCCGGGGTCGCCACGTCACGTTCTGGGACGACCTCTCCCGAGGCCACGAGACCGGCGAGATCGAGTTCTATACCGACGTGATCGATCTGCTCGCGGGAGTATCCCTCACCTATCGGGGCTGGGACGATATCGTCACGCTGACCGGAAAAGGCCTCGAGCGCGACTGAGGGGCGACCCCCGCAGGAATCGCCCCTCAGCGTTGATGACTCACTTAGCGTGACCCATGCGCCTTCTCCCTTCAACGGAGTGTTTGGTGACATGGGGGAAGCTAGGTCGAATGGCCTACCTTTGCAAGGGGTTCGGGGGGCCGTTCGACCCAGATCCGACCGGGCAATGTGGGCGTGAACGCCAGTGCTTGGCAGAACTGTTCAGTAACGGTTGGGGAGAACCGAAGAGAATCGGGTGACCCCGACAACCGCGAGCTCGCGATGGACTGAGGTCGACCGGCGCGCGGTCGTCACTTCGATCCTCACGCTCGGCGTCGCGATTGCGCTCTATCCCCTGGCCATCGGCGGGCGCGGCGCGCTCATGCCGAACCTCGCCGTGCCGTGGTGGGCGATGGTGCTCCCATTCGCGCTGTGCGACGGAATCGAACTCCGATTCAGGATCAAGCGATCCGTCGTCTTCGCAACGCTGGTCGAGATCCCCTTCGTCGTCGGACTGTTCTCGTTGTCGGGACGAGACCTCCTTCTCGCCAACCTGATCGGTGGAGTGATCGCGCTCACGGCGTTGGGATACCGCCCGTCGATCCTGCTGTTCAACGTCTCCGGCTTCGCCCTCGACTGTGGTGTGATCCTCGTGATCTTCCACGCGCTCGCGCCCGAGTCGGGAACCATCACGTTGTCGGCATGGTTCGGCGCAGCGCTGGCGATGATGGCCGCCGCCGTGGCCTGTTCGTTCCGCGTCGCGCTGCTGGGATGGTTCCGGGGCACGCGGCCCGATCGCAGCTCGTTGTCCTCGGGCATCGTGATGGTGGCCGTCGCTGCGATCAATGCGACCTTGACGTTCCTCGCGCTGCGCCTCGTGGTCGCGGACGCTCGCCTCGCATGGCTCGTGGGCGCACTCGCCGTCGTCCTGGTGGTCGTCTACCGCAACTACATCTCCCTGCTCAACCACCACGAGGGGCTGAACCGCCTCTACGAGTCCACCCAGACCCTCGACCTCGTGCGGGCCCAGGAAGGCTCGATCCGCGGCATGCTCGACCAGGCGCTCGATCTGCTCGGGGCCGAGGTGGCGGAGCTCACGGTGTCGCTGTCCGACGGTGACGATGCGAGGCGCTTCCGTGCCACCCGCACCGAGGGCGTGCGGGCGCTCGACCCCGACGAGGGCGGCGGCATCTCGCCGGAGACCCTCGCGCTGTTGTCGTCCACGGGCGACTCCGACGGCGACACCGACCGGTTCGGGAGCGTCGAGTCCAATGATCAGCGAACCCTTCAGGCGACGCTGCAGGGGTCGGCCGGCCCGATCGCCGTCCTGCGCGTCGCGACGGACCGCGGGGTCACGTTCTCCGAGGCCGACCGGCGCCTCTTCGAGATGTTCGTGAACCATGCAAGCGTTGCGCTGCAGAACTCCCAACTCGTCGATCAACTCCGTGACGAGGTCGCCCAGCGGGAGCACGAAGCGCTGCACGACGCGCTCACCGCGCTGCCCAACCGTGTGATGTTCGACCTGCAGACCCGTCGGGCACTCGCCGACCGCGCCGCTTCCGACGTCGTCGCGGTCGCGTTGATCGACATCGACCACTTCAAGGAAGTGAACGACACGCTCGGTCACCACCACGGCGACGATTTGTTGGCAGAACTCGCCCGGCGGTTGGACCTCCTCGCTTCCGACCGCGATCTCGTGGTGTCGCGGCTCGGTGGAGACGAGTTCGCCGTCCTCATGGTCACCGACGGCGGCGTCGAGGCAGTCGCGAAGATCGCTGCCGACGTGAAAGCCGTCATCGAGGAGTCGATGGAGATCGCCGACGTGCGTGTCGACATCACCGCGAGCGTCGGCATCTCCGTCACCGATCCCGACGGTCCTTCCGTCGACGGGTCGACCATGCTGCGGCAGGCCGACGTCGCGATGTACATCGCCAAGGGCCAGCACCTCGGCACGGTGTTCTACGACCGCACCGATGACCCGTACAGCCCCAAGCGCCTGTCGTTGGCGGCTGACCTCCGGCACGCCGTCGAACGGGGGGAGATCGAGGCGTACTTCCAACCGGAGATCGACTTGGTCACCGGTGACGTCATCTCGGTCGAGGCACTCGCCCGCTGGACCCACCGCGAGCACGGCAACATCGTGCCCGACCAGTTCATCCCCATCGCCGAACAGAGCGGTCTCATTCGCGACCTCACCTACCTCATGTTGGAACAGAGCCTCGAGCGGATCCGCCAGTGGCGGAGCCACGGGTTCGACCTTCACGTCGCCGTGAACCTGTCGGTGCGCTGCCTCTCCGACGAACACCTGGTCGATCGGGTCATGCGGCAGCTCGACCTCGCCGGGCTCGGCCCCGACTGCCTCACGTTGGAGGTGACCGAGGGGACGATCATGGCCGACCCCGAGCAAGCGTTGGCAGTGCTCGGCCGGCTCCACGACCGGGGCATCCGTCTGAGTATCGACGACTTCGGCATGGGCTACTCGTCGCTCGCTCAGCTGAAGCGCATGCCCGTCGGTCAGCTCAAGGTCGACCGCTCGTTCGTGACGTACGTGAGCGAGGACCACGACGACGCTGCGATCGTGAAGTCGGTGACCGAGCTGGGTCACAACCTCGGGCTGGAGGTCATCGCCGAGGGGGTGGAGGACCAGCCCACGCTCGACAAGCTGATCGAGCTCGGCTGCGACTCGGTGCAGGGCTTCTACCTCGCCCGCCCGATGAGTGCCGATCAGACGCTGCGGTGGCTCAGGGACCGGGAGCGCCAGCGCCGCGAACCCGGGTACGACCCGAAGTTCGCGACCGCTCAGATCGTCTGACCCGTTTCGGGGTCGATCTCGAGCGGGATGAACCCAACGGCCATCACGCCGGCGAGCGCGATCGCTCCGAAGATGATGAACAGCCGGTCCGGACCCAGGCCGTCGGCGATGAACCCGCCGGTCGCGAAGCCGACGGTCATCGTCAGGTAGAAGATCGTTCGGGTCACCATCGACACGCGCCCGAGCAGCTCCGGAGCGAAGACCTCCTGGCGGTAGGCCGCGTAGTTCGACTGGTAGAAGGCGATGCCACCCCCCATCGCGAACATGGCGAGCACCGAGGTGATGATCGAGGGGAGCGCCCCGGCGATCAGCACGAAGGCGGCGACGACGGCCATCGACAACCCGGCGGTGCGAGGGTCATGGCTCGCCTGGCGATTCGCGACCCAGTTGGCGGCCAGACCGCCGAGGCCGGCGACGGCGAGCAACAGACCGAACCCGAGGCCGACCGACCGGAGTCGCAGGATGTCGGTCGCGAAGGGCACGAACAGGCCGGCCATGGTCAGACCGGCCAAGTTGCCGAACGCCCCCACGCCCACGAGCGCCAGGTAGGTGGGTCGGGCCCGCATCGCGGCCACCGCCTCGGCGAACTCGGCCCGCATCGATCGCCGGTCGTCGCGGTGGACCTCGGAGGCGGGTTGCCGCTGGCGGGGCAGCGTCAGGACGATGATCGAGGCGACGACGAAGGTCATCGCATCGACCCCGAACGCCACCCACAGCCCCACCTCGAGCGTGATGCCCCCGATGAACGGGCCGATGAGCCGGGAGATGGACTCCGCCGAGCTGATCCGGGCGAACGCCTGCATCTCCCGGGACGGCGGGATGATCGTGGCCAACATCGAGCTCTCGGCGCCGTCGTGGAAGGCGCGCAACGCGCCCAGACAGAAGGCGAGCGCCAGGATCGTCCACTCGTTCCAGCTGTCGGAGTACGCCATGACGGAGAGGGCGAGGAGCATGGTGGCGCGCGTCGCGTCCGACCAGAACATCACCGTGCGTGAATCGGACCGGTCGGCCACGATCCCGAGGAACGACCCGAGCAGCACGCCGGACAGGATCTCCATCATGTCGACGAAGCCGACGAGCACCGACGATCGGTTGATCGTGTACGCCGCGATCGGCAGGGCGACCAGGGTGAAGGAATCGCCGATCGTCGACACCGTGAGGCCCAGCCAGTAGGCGCGGAACGTCCGCCACTGAGCCGACACGCGGCCGGATCGATCGGTTGTGAGTGCGTCGATCATGGGGACTGCTCGAACGTCGGGGGAGGACCCTCGGAAATCTAGACGGGAACGTCGATCGGATCCTTGGGACGATGCGCCCAGTCCGCTCGGGCGGTTCGCAGCCTCCGACCCGCTACCGTGAGCGCCGATGTCGGTCTCGTCCAAGATCAAGAAGCGGGTCGCGCTCCTCGCCGAAGTGGCTCGGCGGTTCCCCGTCGGTGGCCTCCGCCGGAGTCGCTCGTCGTCGGCCGACCTGGTGTTCTGGGCCCACCATCGGTACCCCGAGTCGTGGCTGGGCTACGTGGGCGCGGGGGACCTGGTGCTGAAGGACACCGCGCTCCTCAACGCGCTGGTCGAGACCGGTCGAGAGTTCCGCATCGTGCGCGGGCCGGCCATCGGGACCGTCACCAACTCGACGATCGTGTACTCGATCGACGCGTTCAACCCGAACCGGTCGCTCAACTACTCGGCGTCACTCATGACCACGCTCCGGCAGCTCGAAGCGCAGGGCAACACGCTGTTCCCCTCCGCCGACGAGGCCGAGCTCTGGGAGAACAAGGTGGTCATGCACCGCCGGTTCGACGAGCTCGGCATCAGGTCGCCGGAGACGATCGTGGTCGAACGCGACACCGATGTCGACGCGGCGATCGCTGCGGCCGGGTTCGAGTTCCCGTTGCTCGTGAAGGAGCCGCACAGCAACAACTCCCAGGGTGTCCACAAGGTCGGGTCCGCGGCCGAGCTCGCCGCGCTGCGGTCGAAGCTGGCCGGCGAGGGCGCCTACGAGCTGCTGGTGCAACGCCTGCTCGACATGCGCCGCGACCTGCGGGTCACGATGATCGGCGGAGAGATCGTCCACCACTACTGGCGGATCAACCTTTCCGACGAGTGGATGCCGACGACCACCCGCAAGGGCAGCGGGGTCGACTTCGTGACGTTCCCCGAGCAGTGGCGGTCGACGATCGTCGGAGCGATGGATGCGCTCGGTCTCCGCAACGGCGCGTTCGACGTGTGCTGGGACGGCGACGATCTCGAGACCGAGCCGTACTTCCTCGAGGTCAGCCCGGCCTACACGCCCAATCCTCCGCCGACCGCGGAGTTCGCCGACCGCCCCTACGCCGAGTTCAAGGCGCAGATCACCGGTGCCGGCAACTACACCGCGGCGTTCGCCGACCTGGTGTTCGAACAGCACCGCCTCCTCGTCGCCGCCTGGGGCCTCTGAAACCCCGAATCTGGGCCTCGTGGCCAACCAGTAACCTGTCACACCCGTGATCACGGTTTCCGGACTCTCCAAGGCCCATGGGCCACGCACGCTCTTCCGGGACGTGACCTTTCGCCTGCTCCCGGGCCGCCGCATCGCGCTCGTCGGGGGCAACGGTGTCGGCAAGACGACGCTGCTCGAGATCGTGGTGGGGGAGCAGGACGCCGACAGCGGCGAGGTCCATCGCTCGAAGGACCTTCGTGTCGGATACCTCCCGCAAGAGCTGCTCGTCGACCGCAGCGGGACGGTGCTCGACGAGGTGATGTCGGGTGCCGATCACATCCTGGCCCTCGGCCGGAAGCTCGACGACCTGATGGACGCGATCGCCTCGACGACCGGGCCCGAACACGACCAGGTCCTTGAGGCCTACGGCAACGCTCAGTCGCAGTTCGAGCAGCTCGGCGGCTACTCCCTCGAATCGGAGGCGCGGCGGGTGCTCTCCGGCCTCGGGTTCTCCGAGACCGATACCGACCGGCCGTTCACCGAACTGTCCGGCGGCTGGCAGATGCGCGCGGCGCTGGCTCGACTGATGCTCGCCCGGCCCGATGTGTTGGTGCTCGACGAGCCCACCAACCACCTCGATACCGACACCATCGGATGGCTCGAATCCCAATTGGCCGCCTACGAGGGTGCCATCCTGTTCGTGAGCCACGATCGTGACTTCATCGATGCCGTTGCCGAACGTGTCGTCGAGGTCGCGGGAGGTACCGCGACCGAGTACGTCGGTGGCTTCGCCGAGTTCATCGTGCAGCGCGAGGAACGCCTCGCCAGCGTGTTGGCGCAGGCCAACCAACAGCAGCGCGAATTGGATCGCGCCAACCAGTTCATCGAGCGGTTCCGCTACAAGGCCACCAAGGCCCGGCAGGTGCAGAGCCGTATCAAGACGCTCGAGAAGCTCGAGAAGATCCAGGTCCCGGATCAGAAGGCGATCGTTGCCAAGTTCGGGTTCCCCGAACCGCGGCGCAGCGCCCGAACCGTGGTCGAGATGACCGACGTGAGCGTCGGCTACGACGGCGAACCCGTGTTGACCGGCGTGAACCTCGTGGTGGAACGCGGCGACAAGCTCTCACTCGTCGGTCCGAACGGCGCCGGCAAGTCGACCCTGCTCAAGCTCCTGTTGGGCAACCTCGAGCCGATGTCGGGCACGTGCACCATCGGCAACAACGTCGACGTGGCCTACTTCGCGCAGCACCAGGTCGAGTCGCTCGACCTGTCGCAGACGGTCGCCATGGAGTTCGCTGCCCGCGTCGGCACCGACAACCAGCCGAAGGGCCGCAACCTTCGCACGGTGCTCGGATCGTTCGGATTCTCGGGCGAAGCCGCTGATCGGCGCATCGGCGACCTGAGCGGTGGGGAACGCACCCGTCTGGCGCTGGCGGTCTGCATGGCCAACCCGGTGAACCTCCTCGTCCTCGACGAGCCGACCAACCACCTCGACCTGCCGAGCTGTGACGTGCTCGAGGATGCGCTCAGCGCGTACCCCGGCACCGTGCTGCTCGTCTCCCACGACCGTCACCTGATCCGCTCGGTGGCGCACGACCTGCTCGAGGTTCGCAACGGCGTCGTCAAGCTGCACTCCGGTGTGGAGGAGAGCGTGCTCTCACCCAGCTTCTCCGGCGGCACCGCCGGTCCCGGGGTCAAGGCGGCGCCGACCCCGCCGCCGCGGCAGCAGAAGACCGCCACGGCGGTCAAGAAGGAGAAGAAGGCGGCTCAGGCAGCGTCGAACCAGCAGCGCAAGCCGGGCGGCGGCCCGGCCGTGAAGGAGCTCCGCAAGAACGTCGCTCGTATCGAGAAGGCGTTGGCAGCGGCCGAGACCGAGGTTGCCGACCTCAACCGGCAGCTGGCCGATCCCGAGGTCTTCAGCGATCACGAGAAGGCAGCGGAGCTCGGCCGACAGTTCGGGGAGGCCAAGGACCGTTCCCTCGCCCTTATGGACGAGTGGACCGAGGCGTCGGTCGCACTCGAACGCGCCGGCGGCTGACCTCGAGGTCGCCGAACTGGGCCACGGTGCCGTGGTCATTGGGTCCTTCGACCCAAACTTTCGCTTGCAATAGCGGGACCGTTCCGCCACCGTGCGTGGCAGGAAACGAGTGCTGCGGTGCCGCAGCGAGGAGCGGTTGAACGATGAAGGTAGTGATCCTGGCGGGCGGGGTCGGCAGTCGGCTGAGCGAGGAGACGGACGTCCGTCCCAAGCCGATGGTCGAGATCGGTCACCGCCCGATTCTCTGGCACATCATGAAGCACTACGCGACGTTCGGGTACAACGACTTCGTGCTCTGCCTCGGCTACAAGGGCGAGTACATCAAGCGGTACTTCTCCGAAAGTCTCGCTCTGTCGGCCGACATGACGATCGACTTCGGCCAGGGAACCGTCGAGTCGCACGAGGTCGTCCGCGACGACTGGCGGGTCACGCTCGTCGACACCGGCCAGCACACCGAGACCGGCGGGCGCATCGCCCAGATCAAGAAGTACGTCGGCGACGAGCCCTTCATGCTCACGTACGGTGACGGTGTCGCAGACGTCGACCTCGACGAACTCGTGAAGTTCCACCAGAACCACGGCAACTACGCGACGGTCACCGCGGTGCACCCCACGGCTCGGTTCGGTGAGCTGCGGATGGAGGGCGACGCCGTCACCCGCTTCGACGAGAAGCCGCAGATGCACGAGGGCTGGATCAACGGCGGCTTCTTCGTGCTGCAGCCGGAGATCTTCGATTTCATCCCCGGAGACGTCGACTGGGCTCGTGAACCGCTCGAGGGTCTTGCGTCGGCCGGCCAACTGAATGCGTACCGCCATGAGGGGTTCTGGCAGTGCATGGATACGCTTCGGGACAAGATCTACCTCCAGGGGCTGTGGGACCAAGGTGCCGCACCCTGGAAGATCTGGCCGTAGCCACGCCCTCCTGATATCCCTGTAGTTGATCTGAACGCCGGCGCTGTGGCGGTCGCCGGCGGCTGTGCATCGCCGCGGCATCATTCCTCGTCAGTTCGAAAGGCAAGCAGACATGAAGGTTCTCCTGACCGGTGCCGATGGCTACATCGGCGTTCGTATGGGTCACTATCTCCTCGAGCGCGGTCACGACGTGACCGGCATGGACTCGGGATTCCACCGGGTCGGTTGGCTCTACGACGCCGGCGAGCGTCGGCCGGAGACCTTCACCAAGGACACCCGCGACCTCACCCTCGAGGACCTCCAGGGCTACGAGGCCGTGGTGCACCTCGCCGAGGTGTCGAACGATCCCGTGGGTGAGCTCAACGGCGACGTCACCTACAAGATCAACCACGAGGGAAGCCTTCGCCTCGCCAAGCTGGCGAAGGAAGCCGGTGTCGAGCGATTCGTGCACATGAGCTCCTGCTCGGTGTACGGCGCTGCGGGCGAGCGTCCGTCGAAGGAAGGCGACCCGGTCGGCGGCCTCACGGCCTACGCCAAGTGCAAGGTGCTCATCGAGGAGAGTGTCGCTCCGCTCGCCGACGACAACTTCTCGCCGACCTTCATGCGCAACGCGACGGCGTACGGGGCGTCGCCCCGCCAGCGTTTCGACCTCGTGGTCAATGACCTCGCGGCAAGCGCGTTCCTCACCAGTGAGATCCG
Source organism: uncultured Acidimicrobiaceae bacterium (assembly GCA_937868025.1). The sequence continues at coordinate 12,631 of CALMLJ010000155.1, read as the reverse complement.
CATGGCGTCCGACGGCACCCCATGGCGCCCGTTCGTGCACATCCTCGACATCTCCCACGCTGTGGCCTGCATCCTCGATGCGCCCCGTGACGTGATCCACAACGAGATCTTCAACGTCGGCAACGACCGTTCGAACTACCAGGTGAAGGAAGTGGCCGAGATCATCAGCGACCTGATCCCGGGCTGCACGCTGGTCTTCGGCGACTCGAGCGCCGACAAGCGCAACTACCGCGCCGACTTCACCAAGATCCACGAGCAGCTCCCCGGCTTCGAGTGCGCGTGGGACGTCGAGCGTGGCGCCAAGGAACTCCTCGACATCTTCGCGAAGATCGGGTTCACCGAGGACCTGTACGAGTTCCGCGGCCACACCCGCATCAAGCAGATCAAGCATCTGCTGGGCACCCAGCAGATCGACGACGACTTCTTCTGGCTCTGAGCCGGGCGGTCCGATCCCCATGAAGTTCACCGAACTCTCCGTCGCCGGCGCCTACAAGGTCGAGCTCGAGCCCAACACCGACGACCGTGGCATCTTCGCCCGGGCGTGGTGCGCGACGGAACTGAAGGACCACGGCCTCGAGGGTCACATCGAACAGATGAACATCTCGACCAACGTGCACCGCGGCACCATCCGTGGCTTGCACGTGCAGGCGCCGCCGCACGGTGAGGCGAAGTTCTTCCGGTGCATCGCCGGGCGGAGCTTCCACGTGATCGTCGACGTCCGCCCCGACTCGCCGACCTATGGCCGCTGGGCCGGTGTCGAATTGGCCGCCGAGCGCTTCGACGCGTTGTACGTACCGCCGTTCTGCGCCAAGGGCTACCAGGCGCAGGAGGACGGCACTGCGGTGATGTACGGGGTCTCGTCGCCCTACACACCGGGTGCCGAGAGCGGCCTGCGCTGGGACGACCCGGCGTTCGGCATCGAATGGCCGATCACCGACGGGGTGATCGTCTCGGACAAGGACAAGAGCTGGCCCGACTTCACGCTGGAGTCGGGAACGAAGGGAACCGCATCGTGATCATCGTCGACAAGGCACTGCAGGATCGTCAGGCCGCAGGTGACCCTGTGCGCGTCGGACTCGTCGGATCGGGGTTCGCCGGTCAGGGGTTCGTCGATCAGGTCACGGGACACACCCCCGGGATGGAGATCAGCGTCGTCGCCAACCGGACCCTCGACGGTGCCGCGCAGGCGTTCCGGCAGATCGGCATCGACGACGTGACCGTCGTGTCGACCGCCGCGGAACTCGATGCCGCCATGGCGGCGCACCGCCCGGCGATCACCGACGACCCGACGTTGGTCACCGGTGCCGAGCGCGTCGAGGCGGTCGTCGAGGCGACCGGTGAGATCGAGTTCGGCAGCCACACCGCCGTCGCGGCGATCGAGAACGGCAAGCACCTCGTGCTGCTCAACGCCGAGCTCGACTGCACCCTCGGACCGATCCTCAAGAAGAAGGCCGATGCCGCCGGCGTGGTGTTCACCGACGCCGACGGCGACCAGCCCGGTGTGCTGATGAACCTCGCCCGCGAGGCCGAGATGATGGGCTTCACGCCGGTCGTCTACGGCAACATCAAGTCGTTGCTCGACCATCGCCGCACCCCCGAGACCCAGAAGGCCTTCGCCGAGGGGGTGTTCCAGCGGCCGAAGCACATCACGAGCTTCGCCGACGGCACCAAGATCGCCGCGGAGATGGCGTGCGTCGCCAACGCCACCGGGTTCGGGGTCAGCGAGCGTGGCATGGAGGGGCCCGAGTGCAAGCGGGTCGAGGAGGCGGTCGGCCTGTTCGATGCCGAGAAGATGTACCTCGAGGGCACCGGCATCGTCGACTACATCCTGGGTGCCGAGCCGAGCTTCGGTGTGTTCCTCCTCGCCCACTCCGACTCGTGGCTCCATGAGCGCTACATGAAGATCTACAAGATGGGTGAGGGCCCGATCTACACGTTCTACCGGCCCTACCACCTGAGTCCGCTCGAGACGCCGCTGACCGTGGCCCGGGCCGTGCTGTTCAACGATGCGACGATCACGCCCAAGGGCGCACCGGTGACCGATGTGTCGGCCATTGCCAAGTTCGACCTGAAGGCCGGCGACACGCTCGACGGCGTCGGCGGGTTCAAGGCCTACGGCGTGATGGAGAACTCGCCGGTTGCCCGTGCCGAGGACCTCCTGCCGATGGGCTTGACCGATGGTTGTGTGCTCAAGCGCGACCTCGCCCAGGACACTCCGATCACCTTCGCCGACGTCGAGCTGCCGGCGGGTCGACTGTCCGACCAGCTCTGGCGGGAGCAGCTGGCCGCCTTCTAGGTCTGCTGTTCCACTCGGTCGCTGGGGAGAGACGATGGACATCGAACAGATCCGCTCACTGACTCCGCTGGAGCCGTTGCCCTCGCGGGTGTACTTCGTCTGCAAGGCCTTGGGGCGGTGGGCCGACGTACTGCGGGGGGACGACCAGACGCCGGTCGCGCTCGACGCCGAGCCCGACCGGGTCGTCACCCACGAGGACATGACGATCCTCCAGACGTACGTGAACCTCAAGCGCGCCGGCCTTGCCGTGCGGCTCGTCGAGCAGCCGAAGGTCGACGCCTTCAACGTCGTGAGCAGCCTCGACCTCCAGATCAGCCATCACACGAGCCAGTCGTTCATCGTCGCCTTCCGGGGCGACTGGGCTCGTCCCGAGCTCGCCGACCTCACGCTGACGATGAACGGCACCGTCGCCACCCGGCGGACCGAGTTCCCCATGCCCCACTGGCTGCAAACGGGGCTGCTGCCGCGTGACCCCGCTCGCGGCGACCGCCTCGAACGGCTCGTCTTCAAGGGCGACATGGTCAACCTCGACCCCCGGTTCGCGACCGATCGATTCCGCGACGACCTGGCGGCGCTCGGGGTCGAGTTCCTCACCCAGCCCTACGTGCACGAGACCAAGTCGAGCGGCTGGCACGACTACACCGACGTCGACGCGGTCCTCGCGATCCGGGCGATCCACCCGACCGAACTGTCGACCAAGCCGGCCAGCAAGCTGATCAACGCCTGGGCGGCCGGAGTCCCGGCGATCCTGGGCAACGAGCCGGCGTTCCGCGAACTCCGTCGCGATCCACTCGACTACGTCGAGATCGCGACGCCCGACGAGGCGATCGCCGCCGTTCTGCGCCTGAAGGAGCACCCGGCCGAGTACCGGGCGATGGTCGACCACGGCACGCTCCGCGCCGCCGACTACACCAACCAGCGGGTGGCCGAACGATGGCACGCGTTCCTGTCCGGTCCGGCGGAGACAGCCTACCGGTCCTGGCTGACGACGCCTCCGGCCCGTCGTGAGGCAGAGTTCGTGGTGCGTGCCGTCCGCCAGAAAATCAGCCTCTTCACCTTCAAACGACAGCAGTCGACCCGATGAGGGTTGGATGAGTCCGCTCGTCACCATCTGCCTCCCCACCTTCGAACGGGCCAAGTACCTCCGTCAGGCCATCGACTCCGCTCTGGCGCAGACGTACGGCAACTTCGTGCTCTCGATCGGCGACAACAGCCGCAATGACGAGACCGAGCAGGTCGTCAAGGAGTACGACGATCCCCGCATCACCTATCGGCGACACCCCGACAACCTCGGGCAGCAGGGCAACTGGCTGTGGCTCATCCACAACGCCGACACGCCGTACGTGGCGTCGCTGCACGACGACGACGTGTGGCAACCCGACTTCCTCGAGAAGACGGTCCCCGTCATCGACGCCGACCCCACCGTGTCGATGGTCTTCTCCGACTACGAGCTGATCGACGGCGACGACCGGCTGTTGGTCGACGAGACCGAGGCGCTCACCCGGCAGTCCCACCGAGATTCGTTGCCGGTCGGGCCGCTCGATCTCAGCCTGCCCGAGGCGCTGCGCCTCGTCGCCGTGTGGAACGCGCCGCAGCCCGCGTACTGTGCCGTGCTCCGTCGCGAGGCGGTGGTCGCCACCGAGTTCCCCGATGCGATCGACCCCGTGTACGACATCTGGCTCTCGTACCAGATCGCCCGCCGTGGCGAACGGTTCGCGTTCGTGCCGGGCCGCCTCACCCGCTACCGCTGGCACCCGGGCAGCTCCACGACGACGGGCTGGTCCGCCCCTGAGGACGAGATCTTCTCCCGCATCATCTGCGAGAACAGCGATGCGGGCGAGGTCATCGGCGAGATCGAGGCCTACTGGGCGTCGATCCGTTGGGGGCGCGCCGTCCGCATGATGGCGTCGCCCGACACCCGCGTCGCGTCGCGGATCGAGTTCCAGGCGGCCTCGCGTCACCTGCCGCCGGCCAAGCGGGTGCTCAGCGCGCTCGCGGCGCAGTCCGACACGACGTGGTCGGCGCTTCGGCTCCTCCGCGTTGCCAGCCACAAGCTGACGGGGGAACGGCGTTGACCGAGCCGATCGGCAGCAGCATCGACCTGGCCGTCGTCGTCTGTACGTACCGTCGCAACGAGCCGTTGCGACAACTGCTCGAGCGCCTCGACGAGGAAGCAGCGCGGTCCGGAGAACTGGTCCGCCTCGGCGTGGCCATCGTCGACGACAGCCCCACCGGCGAGGCACGTGCTGTCGCCGACCGGTACGGCGATCGTTTCGCACTGGGCGTGAGCTACACCAACACGGCGTCGGGCAACATCTCGACGGCGCGCAACGCTGCGATCGACGGCGGCCTCGCGCTCGTGGGAGCGGACGGCTGGCTTGCCTTCATCGACGACGACTGCCTGCCGTGCGAGGGCTGGTTCGACGAGCTCATCGCGATGCAGCGCCGCACCGGTGCGGAGCTCGTCACCGGGCCCGTGCACGATGTCGCCCCGGTGGGAGCGCCGGCCTGGCTCGTCGAGCAACCGTTCCTCAACATGATCACCGACTACGAGGACGGCATCGTGCCCCCCTACGGCACCACGGCCAACGTCCTGATCGAGGCGGCGTGGCTGCGCGACCACCCCGACGTCCGGTTCCGCCACGAACTGGGCAAGCTCGGCGGTGAGGACATGGTGTGGTTCGAGACGGCCCGCGCCGCCGGCATCGGCCACCGCTACGCCCTGCATGCGCCGGTGACCGAGCAGATCCCGCTCGACCGCACCAAGTTCCGCTACCAGCTGCGCAACAAGCTGTGGTTCGGCAACACGATGTACGTCACCAACCTCGAGGCCGGCACCTCACCGAACCGCCTGTTCCTGCGGGGAGCGAAGCAGTTCGCCGCATCACTGCTGCGGCCGTTCGTGCGGGCCGCCCGGCGCGAACCGGCGCAGGTTCGATATGCCCTCGCCAGCGCGGCGATCGGCGTCGGGCAGATGTCGGGCCGCTTCGGGGCCCGTCTCGATCATCACTGAGTGGGCCGATCCGCAAGCGTTCCGTTCGTTCGTTCGCCCACCTGAGAGCGCTCCCTGATACTTCGTCGGGCTGCTACTTCTCGCGAGCGCGGGGCCGATACGTTGACCAGCGGCCTCCCCCCGGGCTGAACGACAGAAGGACTGCTGGTGAACGACCCCCTCCCCGTTTCCGTGCCCCACCACGGCCTCGAACGCCTCCCCGCCGACACCGATCCCGACAAGGTCGCCGACGTGCTCCGCCGCGACGGCGGGCTCGTCCTCGAAGGCCTGGTCTCGGCGGCCGCAGCGGCCACCGTCGACGCCGAGCTCGCCCCCTACGTCGAGGCCCGCCACGCCGGCTTCGATGCGCAGTTCGACGACGTGTTCTACGGGTCGAACACCAAGCGCATCCAGGGCCTCGCCTCGAAGAGCACAACGTTCGTGCACGAGATCCTGCTCAACCCGGCCCTGCTCGCGCTGGCCGACCGCATCCTGCTCGAGCACTGCGGCGACTACTGGATGAGCCAGGCCGAGACGATCTTCATCGGCCCCGGCAACCCGGTGCAGGAGTTGCACCGTGACGACCTCAACTGGTCCGACGCCGCTCGGCTCGGGATCGATCTGCAGATCTCGGTGCTGACCGCGGTCGGCGACTACGACGCCGAGGTCGGCGCGACGATGGTCATTCCCGGCAGCCACGACTGGCCGCTCGACCGGCCCATCGACACGACGTTGGCTCGGCCCGTCGAACTCGATCCCGGTGATGCCCTCGTGTACCTCGGTTCGCTCGTGCACGGCGGTGGTCACAACCAAACCGAGGACCGGTGGCGCAAGGGGGTGTACTGCAGCTACCTGCTCGGCTGGTTGACCCCCGAGGAGGCGACGGCTCGTTCACTCACGCCCGAGGTCGCGGCGTCGCTTCCGCAGCGGGCACGCGAGCTGCTCGGGTGGTCGAGCCTGCGGGGCACGACGGCTGCCGATGGCGCCGCCGCTGCGCTCAAGCTGTGGCAGCTCGATGACGTCGACCTCGAGCGTCACGAGGGCCTGTTCACCCACAAGTAGGCGTCAACCAGCGATGCCGATCGTGTCGGTCTGTGATTGCTCCAGCCGTTGGAACACCTCGCGGGCGAGCTCGATGACACGGTCCGCCGCCGGGGCCTGGGTTCGGTCGGCGCGCTGCGCTGCGAAGTGGACCCGCGGTGGCATGGGCGGCGAGAGCTCGCGCACCACGATGGACGGGTCGTTCGGATCGATCGCCAGGTACGGCATGACGGCGAGCCCCATGCCGACCCGCACCATGGCCTGCACCGCGGCGTTGTCGTCGGTACGGAACGCATAGTCGGGCTTGATCTCCGAGCTCCAGAAGTACTGGTTGATGTTGCGCTGGCACGCGTCGTCGTCGATCTGCCCGATCAGTTGTCGGTGGGCGAGCTCGTCGCGTTCCATGGTCGGGGCGTCGCCGTCGTCGACGGGGGCGATCACCACGTAGGGGTCGCTGCCGAGCGGTGTGAGTACGAGGCGGTCGTCGTTGACGGGGGCGACGATGAAGGCGAGATCGACGGCACCGTCGATCAGCAGGTCGATCAGTTCCTCGTTCAGGTTCGACTCGGTGAGGCGGACCTCGAGGCCCGGACGCTCGGCTCGCATCCGACCGATGACCTCGGGGAGCACCTTCACGGTGATGCTCTGGAACGTGCCCACCGAGAGCCGTCCGCCTTCACCGGCGAGCAGTTGGGCGAGCTCTTCGGCAGCGGTGTCGAGATGCCCGAGGATCGACTGCGCGTGGCGCAGCATCACGTGACCGACGGGGGTGAGTTCGATCTGCCGCGGCCCGCCCGGTCGGTCGAACAGGGGCTGGCCGATGGCCTTCTCGAAGGCGGCGATCTGTTGGCTGATGGCCGACTGGGTGAAGCCGAGACGTTCGGCTGCCCGCCCGAAGGACTGTTCGGCAGCGACCGCCTGGAGCGCGGCGAAGTGGCGGATGGCGAGATCATCGAGCACGGATGCCCTCCCGGGGGATGGGGTGAGTGTCATTAGCGTATCTGATGATAAGCATCTCTGTAAATCGTTGTTACTTATGGAGGGGCCTCCTTACACTGGAATTCAGACCGGTACAACCCCCGCCGGAACGAAGAAGGACCACCCCGATGAACTACTCCAACGCTGAACTCAACCAACTCGCCTGGGCGATCGACTCCGACGGCGTCAACCGTCACGAGGAAGCCGCCGCAGCTGTCGTTGCCCAGGCCCGCGCCGCCGGCGTCGTCACCCCGCTCGTCGATGTCCTCGCCGACACCTCCGTGCCCGCTCCGGTGCGTGAGCGTGCGTTCGGGAAGGTCGTGAACGCCATCGTTCATGCCAGCGCCACCAGCCCCGAGTGGGCGTTGGCGAACTAGTACCACTTCGGGGGCGACCTCGATCTGGCCCGGCGGCCCGCCCTTGTGTGAGGGGGCGGCGCCGCCGGCCGATCAGACCGACGACAGCAGCTCGGCCCGTCGGGCCTCGAGCGCTTCGAATCGCTCCGTCAACAGCGGCGGCTCGGCCACGCCGATGTGACCCAGGATCTGGCGCATCCGGTGGGCCAGGTCCTGGGACGCGAGGGCGTGCGCCCGGTTGCCACAACGGACGCGAGGGTCGCGTCCCTTGGCCACGAGCTCGGCAATGACGTCGGTGTCGAGGTGGCTGCATGCCAGCGGCAGACTCGCGATGCCCTCGACCCCACCGAACTCCGCGGTGAACATGTCGTCGGTGGGCAGATCGCCGGCGATGAGCGCTCCCGACGCCAGCGTCTCGAAGAACCGGGTGCCGGTGCCCTTGGTGCTCCCGATGCGGGCCGGATCGTCGAAGCGGGCGAAGTTGCAGATCGACACCGCCGACTGCGACAGCATCATCGCCGTCACCTTCCGGTGGAGGTCGACGTCGTTGACGGCGCCGGCGGGCAGCGTGTCGTAGTGGTACCAGCCGTTGTGCTCGTCAGCCCACGCCTCGATGAGTCGGTGCTGGGCCGGGTGGCGGCGCCCGATCGTGAGGACGTCGAGCCGTGGCTCGGCCCGGAACGGCGTGGCGAGCACGTCGACGGCCTGCGCCATGACCTGCACCGCAACTCCCGACGCCTCCTCGAGCGCGCCGATGCCTTCCTCGAGCGTGCAGAACACGGCGTCGAAGTGCTCGAGGACCCGGGCGTAGCTCTGCGGCCAGCGCCGGGCGTCGTTGGCCCACACCTCGATGAGGACGAGCACCTTGGTCGCCGTGCTCTCGAGCCAGTCGGGCTCGGTCACGTAGAGCTGGTCGAGATCGGTGGCGTCATGGGCAACCACGAACAACAGGTCGGTCGGCCCGAGGGTCGAGACCTGGGGGCGAACGGTCGACCGCCCCGGAAGCCGGCGGACCAGGTCGAGCCGCTTGCCCTTGCTGGCCAACACCTGCTGGGAGTAGGTCGCCGGGTCGGCCACGCGGAGTGTGGTCGCGCCGAAGGCCTCGGCGAACAGGTCGGTCAGGGCGAAGCCGTGCGCGTTCCACGGCCCGTGGCGGACGTCGCGGAAGGTGATTACTGCAGTGGAAGGGAGGGACATCATCGTGACCGCCGCGCTCAGAGGGAAGGACCCGTGACGAAAGGTACCGGCACACCCTGAAATCGGTCAACGAAAGATGTCAGGACTCCGATGAACGGTGTGATTCGGCGGCGCGCGTCGGCGTCCACCCCGCGACCGACGGCGGCACCGGCACCCCCGGAGCGAGGTCGGGCGCTGACACCGGCGTGCCACTCACCAGCTCGAGCGGGATGAAGCCGGCCCAGATCGGGAGGGTGAGGTCGTCGGCAGCGTCGTCGACGGTGTGGTCCGACACCTTGGCGGTCGCCTCGTCGAGCGGGAGCGCAAAGACGCGGGTCGCTGCCAGCTCCTTGTCGGTGGGACGACGCGCCTCGCCGACGCGGCCGGGCAGGAGCCGATCGGAGAGATGGAGGAGCGCGTCGAGCTTCTCCTCGGGGTCGTCGATCGGCACGGCGTAGCCCACAACGACGACCGACCGGTAGGCCATCGACGACTCGAACAACGAGCGAGCGACGACCATGCCGTCGAGATGGGTGACGGCCAAGCTCATGGCGGCACCGCCGGCTCCGGTTCGGATCATGCGACTCGCTGCGGAGCCGTGCACCACCACTCGGTCGCCCTGACGCGCGTATGCCGTCGGGATGACGACCGGGGAGCCGTCGGCGGCAATCAGGCCGACGTGCGCGATCAGGCCGGCGTCGAGGATCGCGTCGATGGTGGCGCGGTCGTAGCGGGCCTTGTCCGCGAGGCGGCGGACGCGGGCTCGGTCTTTCGGTGGGCCCGGCGGAACGGTGGCATCCGGCATGGGCAGAGTCTGCCGGACCGGCGCTCGGCCGTGTCGGTCCGTTGGTCGATCCTCCGAGCTCGTCGGTACCATGGTCGAGGTGACTGCCATCGCCCGACCGCGCCAGAGCGACGGCGAAGCGCCGACCCAGGCGGCGTCGTGGGATCCGTTGATCCGACCGCTCGCGCTCGGGTGCTTTCTCCTCGCGCTGATCTACAACAGTGCGGCGCTCGGTGGCATCCCGGGAGTGGTACTTCCCAACTCGCTGCCGCTGCTCATCGGCATCGCCTGCGTCGGGTTCGCCCTCATCCTCCCGCGCGACCGCGCCGTGGTCGTGCCGCTCGGTGCGGTGGGCGTGCTCGCGATGGCCATCCTGTCGATCCTCTGGTCGCAGGACGAGGCGTCGTCGATCCTCTGGCTCCGCTCACAGGGCGCGGTGACGCTGGGTATCACGGCGATGGTGATCGTCCTGCCGACGAGCAACACGATCAGCGTCCTCAAGGCCTACGTGCGTATCGTCCTGGCGATCACGATGTTCGCGGTCACCGTCGAGCCGTTGGCCCGGATCCACATCGACCCCCTCGGCCAGGCGCCGCCCCTCAAGGGCTGGCACGGCTACTTCGTGCACAAGAACATCATGGCGGCCTTCCTGGTGTTCGCTCTCGCCACCGTCCTGGCCTTCGACAAGAACAAGGTCTCCCGGTACCTGTCGCTCGCCTCGATCGCGTTCCTGTTCGTGGTCTCCGACTCGACCACGGGGCGCATGGCCGCCCTCGTGCTGGTGGCGGTCGACATCTGGTTCCTCACCAATCAGCGACTGTCGGGGCGGTCGTCGGCAGCGCTCGGCGCGGCGACCGGCGCGCTCGTCGCGATGGTCGGCGTTGCGATCGGCGCCTCCCTCAATGCCATCGCCGACGCGGCGGGAAAGGACCTCACGTTCACCGGCCGCACCAAGATCTGGTCGGCGAGCTGGAACGCGTTCCTCCGCGACCCGATCATCGGCCACGGTGTCAACGGCCTGTTCGGCACACCCCGCACGGTCGAGACGGCGTCGGTCTTGCGGGAGATCGGCTTCCAGGCCGGCCACCCGCACAACGGCCTGCTCGACGTCGCGGTCCAGTTCGGTGCCGTGGGCATCGTGCTCGTGATCGGCGTCGTCGTCTCGATCTTCCGGTCGTCGGTGAAACTGCAGCGGCGATCCCCCGAGGTTGCGGGCTGGGCCCTCTGCGCGATCTCCGCGATCGTGATCATGTCGGTCGGCGAGTCGGTCTTCCTCGGCTCGTCGATCGCCACGATGATCCTCCTGCGAACCGTCATCCTCCGTGAGGCAACCGCACCGCAACGCGGTGTGGAGACCTCATCGGTCCGGCGACACCGGTGAGGCCGACGCCAGCACGCCGAACACCCACAGCGCCGGACCGTGGGACTGGTAGACGGTGAACTCGTTCATCGGCCCGACGTCGGCCAGGTCGTACCAGTTCTGCAGGTACGGCACGGCGTAGGGGTCACCGGTCACGCCGGCGGGGTCGAGCCGGTACTGGATCACCCACTCGGTGTCGCCGCCGAGCTGGTGGTTGCCGTACACCGGCGTGCCCGGCCAGACCGGGAGTTGCCCCGTGTTCACATCGACGATGAGCGGGTGTCGTGCCGGGTTGGCGCCGAGCCCCGTGACGTAGGAGACGTCGAGCGGATTGCCGCCGAGGGTCACCGATGCGCATCGCTGGGCGGCGGCCAGGAATCGGGGATCGCGGTCGATGACGTACGCGCGGAGGAGCGTCATGGCGTGAGGTACACCGCCGACGCCGAGCCCCCACACCAACGGCACGTCGGGGTCCTCGAGGCACCAGCCGAAGAGGGTCGAGTCGGAGGCGTCCGCCGACCGGGTGGCCGCCTGCCGGAAGCTCTCCTCGATGTTGGCCACCACGGCGGGGTCGGTGAGCTGACGGTCGACCCAGAGGTAGTTCCATCCGGAGTCGCAGATCTCGTTGGCGTTGCAGCCGAGGACACCGGTCGGTCCGGCGGCGAACGGCGTTGTGTCGAGGAACACCTGGTTCCAGGTGGCGTCGCCCGTGAGCCCCAGCATCGACGCTGCGGCGACCGCTCGCTGGTAGTTGATCTTGTCGGCGTACTTCGACGGCACGTCCTGGGCCTCGGCCCACGTCATCGCCCGGGTCGCGGAGTCGGCGTACCGCGCCGAACGCTCCGGGTCGATCGTCCGGAGGGCGACGGCGGCGTCGGCCGCCGCCGAGGCGTACATGTAGGTCGTCCAGGCGTCGGGCGCGTACGCGTAACGCGCCAGGTCGTCCTTCCACGACGGCGTCCCGAAGTCGGGGAACCGGGCGCTCTCGACACCCCCACGCACCGCGCCGTCGGCCCGCTGGAGGCGAGCGAACAGGTCGAGCGTCCAGAACGCCTCGTCGAGCACGTCGGGGACGGCGTCGCCCGACTCGGGGATGTTGAGGTCGAGCGACGCGAATCGGTCGGGGGCGACACGCACGAGGTCGAGCACTTCGCGGACCATCCAGAGGTGTTGGCTGCGCCGGTCCCAGTCGCCGGCATCGAAGTGCCCACCCCATGCGCCGTCGACGACCTCATCGGTCGCGCCGGCGACGAGCTGCTCGAACAGCTTGTCGTCGGTGAGATCCGCGGCCTCGAGCGAGGTCAGTGTGCTCTGGTGGACGACGAGGCCGTCGTCGGGATGATCGGGGCGAGGTCGATCGATCGACGTCGTCGGCTCCCCGAGGGCGATGCCACTCCGCTGGTGGTAGAGACCGCGGGCGATGCTCGTCGCGGCCCGGAGCCAGGTGGAGTCCTCGTCGACGGAGAGCGATTCCGAGCATCCGATGCGCTCGACACACACCCGGTACCGGCCCGGCGCGCTGACTGCGGAGAAGTCGAGGGCCCACACGTCGAGGCCGGTGAGGTCGCCGCGGCCGATCTCACCGTCCGCACTGGTCTCCCGCTTGGTCGCGACCCCGTCGAACACGCTCGTGTCGTCGGCCGTGTCG
>CALMLJ010000154.1 GCA_937868025.1 uncultured Acidimicrobiaceae bacterium | reverse complement strand
CAGGTTGGCGTCGCTCAGGTTGGCGCCGCGCAGGTTGGCGTCGATCAGGTCGGCGCCGCGCAGGTTGGCGTCGCTCAGGTTGGCGCCGCGCAGGTTGGCGTAGTTCAGGTTGGCGCCGCGCAGGTTGGCGTAGTTCAGGTTGGCGTAGCTCAGGTTGGCGTCGCGCGCAAACCGGTGGACGTCCCACACGTCGAGCACCGCCGCCTGCGACACCCTCAGTTTGGTGGCGCCACGGTGGGCCACATCCGATTCCCGGTAAGCGACGATCTGGCACACGTGCACCGGACCGGTAGCCGACAAGCCCCGCCACCCCAAAGCGATGTGGAGCCCGTGGGAGCACTCTGCGGCGGACGTGTCAGCGTCGACGTGGGGGGTCCAGTTGCCGGGCCACGGCCACCGAAACGACGAGTCATGGTTGGACCGCCCGTCGGGGCGAACCGCTCGGACGCCGAGCGTGACGTGGCACCCGGCAGCGATGTCGTCGGGGAGAGCCAGGTCGAGGTGTTGGGCAAGCTGGGTGATCGCCAGGTAACCGGCAAGTGCTGCGCTCATGAGTTGATCTCCTAGGGATGTGTGATGAGAGTGCCACCCTAACCTATTGCGCTTACCATGACAAGCGTCTAGAGTGGCGGTCATGAGCACCAACACAGACACCTCAGCAGCCATCGCCCAAGAAGTCCGCGACACCATCGCCGACCTCACCGACCGCCTCATCAGCACCTACACCGCCGGCGAACTGATAATCGCCGCCCAGACACACTACTACCACATCAAGCTCACCGACCCCGACAGCCTCGGAGCCGCAAAAGGCGCGATCCTCCATGACATCACCATGACGGCCCTCGACTTGGCGACGTCATGAGCACACACACGGCGGGGCTCGTCTTCGCCACCATCGTCATCGTCATCATGTGGGCCGCCGTCGGCGCCCTCTTCTACGCCATCAGCGAACGCGAAGCCGACCGGGCCGCACGCAAGCACGCCGCTCGGCACTGGGACGGCAAGCAGTGAGTTGGCGCGAGCACGCCGCGTGCCTCGGCCACGACGTCGCCGTCTTCTTTCCCGAGCGCAACGCACCCACCGAGCCAGCCCTCGCCATCTGTGCTACGTGCACCGTGCGCGCCGAATGCCTCGACGCCGCCGACGACGACGGCATCTGGGGCGGCACCACCGCAGCCGAGCGCAAGCCGAGACGAGCCACACGATGAGCACCTACGCCATCCCCGTCACCTGCCTCGCCTGCGCCGGGCGCCTCATCCACCAAGGCACCGGAGTACCGACGATGGGGCGCACCGAGACCGCAGCGACCGCCGTGTGTGCGGCGTGCGGCACCGACCACCTGCTCCGAGTGCAGCTCACCGCCACCTCGAAGCCGTCGAGCAGCCGAGCCGCACGGCTCTCACGCGAGGGGGCGTGACCCTCACCGCGCTGATCGGGCCGCCCGGCACCGGCAAGACGACCGCCATCGCCCGCGAGATCAACGAGGCGATCACCGTCGAGGGGCTGCCACCCGATCGGCTCATGGCGCTCACCTTCACGCGCGCCGCCGCTGAGCAGCTCCGCACGCGCTGCCAGCTGCCCCGCAAACGCGGGCGCACGCTCCACAGTCTCGCCCTCGCGGCCGTCACCGACGGCATCGGCTACCGACCGGCGCTCGTCCAGCTCGACGACACCGACCGACGCGGGGTCACCCTCGACGACGTAGCGGAGCCCGAGGGCGACGACGACGGGCCCGCGGCGAAGGTGCCGACCTGGCCCGAGTGGCTCGCACGCGAAGCGCTGCCACACCAGTGGGGGCAGCCCCACGGCGTCGAACCGCTCGACGTGGCCCGGGCGCGCTGCACGCCACGCACCGAGTGGGACGCCGGGCTGCTCGCGCTCGGCGCCGCGTGGAGCCGCTACAAAGCGGCCCACGAGCTGTGGGACTTCGCCGACCTCATCGACGGCTTGGCGGACCTGCACCCCACCGCGCCGCCGTTCGAATCGTGGAAAATCTGGGTTGATGAGGCCCAGGATCTCACCGTCGCCGAAGCGCGGCTCGTCCGCGCGTGGGCCGGAGTCTGCGAGGTGCGCCTCGTCGGCGACGACGACCAGGCCATCTACGGGTGGCGCGGCAGTGACCCGCGCGAATCGCTCGGCGCCGTCGAGCCGGAGCACACAACGATCCTCACGCAGTCCTACCGCTGCCCAGCGCGCATCAGCGACGCCGCGCAGGCCTTCATGGAGCGGGCGGTGTGGCGGGTCGCCAAGCACTGGGAGCCACGCCCCGACGACGACGGGCGCATCCTCTCATGGGACACGTGGACACACGAGGAGGTGCTGTGCCTCGCCGAACGCAAAGCGCACGCCGGCGCCACGGTGCTACTGCTCGCACACCAGACGTGGAGCCTCACCGCGTGGGCCGCCACCGCCCGGCGGCTCGGCATCGCCCACGGTATGGAGTCGGAGACACGCTGGCACTCGTCGCCGTCCGCGTCGATGAAGGGGCCACACGCAGGGTCACGGGCGCTCTGTCGCCTCGCAGGGGGCCACACGCTACGGGGTGCCGAGGTCGGCGCTTGCCTGGCGCACGTGCGCACCGCCGCGCTCCATGGGACACGACGCAACATCATCGCCCATCACGCCGAGGAAGGGCTCACGCTCGACGACCTCGCAGCGCTCGCCATCGGCGACTTCGATCGTGCCGCCCCGTGGCGCTGGTGGGTCGCCTCGCTGACGAAAGCGGCAGCCACATCCACACAGCACCCGCTGGCCTGCATCGAGCGCAACGGACCCGAAGCGTGGGCTGTCGGCTCAGGACGCATCGGCATCACCACGATCCACGGTGCCAAAGGCCTCGAAGCCGACCTCGTGATCCTCGACGGGTCATGGTCACGGCGCAAAGAGGCCGATTGGTCGTCGCCGGACCCGACAGTGCGTGACAACATGAGGCGCGAATGGTACGTTGCACTCACCCGAGCCCGCCATGAAGCGGTCATCCTCGGGGCATCACCCGGGATGAGTTGGGCACGCACCCACACCGAGTGACGCCAGCGGAAACGCCGA
Source organism: uncultured Acidimicrobiaceae bacterium (assembly GCA_937868025.1). The sequence goes on along the minus strand of CALMLJ010000154.1, from coordinate 35,095 downwards.
GCTGCCTACCCTGTCTTGACCTGTCTAGGCTTCTGTCTAGGCTCTTTTCGCGCCCACATCCTAGTCGTGCGTAGGGAAGTTGGCGTTTCGGACCGCTCTCTCTATAGGGGATTTGAGAAACACACCTAGAAGTGCGTGCACTTTTCCAAAAGTGCATAGGCAGGAGACTCACTCGATGCCCCTATAGAAGAGTGCCCTACGGGCCGTTGGGATCGGAGATTTATTTGTGACGCTTGTCACCCCTCTATCGGGTGGGTAGATGTATCGACCGGTATAGACCAGCCCAGACCGGAGCGCTGATTGTGGACGCAAAGTGGCCGGATATCTCACTCTGTGTCGACAATCTGTCTAGGCATCTGAGCGTCGGGCGGGAGTGCGTAGGCGCGCTTGACTGGTGGCGCACATGCGTGTATGTGGGCGGCAGTGGCGCAACGTCCGCAAGGTCTACGCCGACCTGCCAGCGGCTCCGGCTACCATGTGATCCATGAGCAAGCCGCCCTATCCGAAGTGGAAAGACGAGGCGATCGTCGGCCAGATCGAGGGCCTACTCCGCGACGGCGCCCCCTGGTCCCACGCAGCCACCATCGCGGGCGTGCACCCCGCCACCCTGCGCAGGTGGCGGCTGCGTGTGGCCGAGTGGGAGAGCGACGCGGACGGCGACCCCGCCGAGCTGGATGCTCTCGGCGTCGTGGTGAAGCGGCTGGAGCGGGCCAAGCACGATGGCGAATGGACGGTGGCCAGGGAGCTGTTGGCCGGCGGGCCGGACGGCGAGGGCAAGGGTTGGCAGCGTCTGGCGTGGTGGCTGGAGCGCACCAACCCCGAGCAGTTCAGCGTGCTGGAGCACTTCAGGGGCCGCACTGCACCCGAGCCGGAAGCCAACGAGGATGCGCGCCACGAAAAGTCGACCGTGGATGAGATCCAGCAGGCGATCGTTGCAGCCCGCACGGTCATCGAGGCCGAGTGACCGCCGACACCGTAGATCGCCTGGCTCTCCAGATCCCGACGATGCAGCAGTGGGTACCACCGCTGCAGCAGAATGGGAAGGGGCCGTCGGCGAAACAGCTGCAATGGTGTCTGGACCCGCGGCGGGCTGCGATGTTTGGCGGCGCGGCGGGTGGCGGTAAGTCCGTTGGCCAGTTGTGCTCGGCGCTCATGTTCGTCGACCATGCCCATTACCGCTGCCTGATCGCACGTGAGACGCTGGCTGAGCTAACTGAGCCGAACGCTCTGATCGACATGGCCCACCAGTGGCTGGACGACACGGCCGCCGAGTGGTCGAAGTTGGATCGGACTTGGACGTTTCCGAGCGGGGCCAAGATCGTGTTTGGTTACTTGGCTGAGCACAACGTCAAGCGGTACCTCGGCTCACAGTGGCACGGGATCTTCCTCGACGAGTGCACCGAGATTAACTCGACTGCGGCGCGTGAGTTGCGCACCCGACTACGGCGCGTGAGGGGGGACACAATCCCGCTGCGTTTCCGAGTGTCGACGAACCCCGGCGGCACTCATCACGCCTGGTGGAAGAAGCATTACGTCGACCGCGGGCTGTTGGTGCGGTCGTTCATGTCCGACAATCCGGGCCTCGATGCTGACGAGTACCGGATCACGCTCCGAGAGGCGACGACGGCGAGCCGTTTCGCCCAGCTGGCCGACGGCGACTGGGACAGCACCGCTCACGCCGGCGCGTCGTGGGATCCGTCCGACATCATCTTTGTACCGCCGCCGGACCCGTCGCGGATCATGCGCTACGTGGTCGGCGTGGACACGAGTGCCAGCGCGTCCGAGACGGCCGACGAGTGCGGCATTCTGCTCGGCGCCGAGCTGCTCGACGGGACGCTCGTCGTGTTGGAGGACCACAGCCACCGCGCCCGCCCTGCGGCGTGGTCGGCGGCGGTGTCGGATCTGTCGCGGCGGTACACCGCCGATGTGGTCGTCGAGGGCAACCTCAGCGGCGCGGCGCATCACTCCGAGTTGTTCGCGGCGTCGGGTGCGATGCTGGACCGGGTGCACGTCAGCGGCTCGAAGCAGTCGCGGCATGTGGTGACGGCGATCCGGTGCCGGCGGGGCGAGGTGGTGTTCGCTGCGGGGCTGCGGGGCGGGCCGCTGGTCGAGCAGATGGTGACGTGGGTGCCGCCGTCGTCGGGTGCGCGGCGTCGTGGTGGGTCGCCGGACCGGATCGATGCGCTCGTGATGTTGGTGCATCTTGGCGATGGCGCAACGGGTCTTGCTACGGCGTAGCTTGCCATGGTAAGATGTCGGGACATTCACCGATGGAGGAACCATGACCGAAGCAATGATGATGCCCGACGAGGGCCTGGCCGACCGGCTCGCCGACGTGTGCTACAGCGTGAGGTCGGGGCGCGTGAAGGAGCTCGCCGACTACGACGCCGAGGAACGGGGCAGGTTGCAGCGTGTCGCTGCGGGAGAGCTTGCCGTGTCTGCAACGCAGGCGCTGAGCCTTCGCAACGCTTGGCGCGACACGATTGTCAGCTACACGGCGGGCATCAGCGACGACACGCTCCTCGACGACCTGGCAGCGTGGATCGAGCGGTGCGCCAAGCCGCCGTTTGATGCGGCGCCATACGCCGAGGCGCTCACCGGCGACATCGCGGGCGTCACCCGCTCGCGGCTCGGCGGCCTGAGCAAGGATGAAGTGACGGCGACGTGGGATTATCTCGGATCGTCCGAGACCACAGTGTGGAGCGAGGTGCCGTTCTCGAAGGCCGCGTACGATGCCGCTGCGGCACTCCGCGACCTCGGCTAACCTCAGCCACGCAGCAGCGCCGGACGTCGGGGCGGCGTGTCGCTCATGCGCACCGCCCCGACCGTCTGGCCGTGCGGCACTGGCCCGGCACGGTCAGCAGCCACGGGACGGCCCTCGCCGAGTGCGGGGGTCGTTTCGCGTGGCTACAATGGCGCCATGCTGCTGCTACTGACCATCGTGATCCTGGCGGTCTTCGTCGGGCTCCTCGTCCGTGAGGACATCGCCGCCCGCCCGATCGACTGGCTGGCGCGCCGTGTGCCGCCGTCCGGTGTGGAGTTCGACGCGCCACCTGGTGTGGCCCTCCCGCGCCGGCTGTCGTCGCTGATCCCGGCGGGCCGTGCGTGGCTCGACGATCAGGACCGCATCCACGTCACCGACGGCTACGCGCTTGGCAAGCCGCTGATTTGCCCGCCGTGCGCGGCGTGGTGGCTGGCGGTGCTCGGCACGGTCGTCGCGCTGGCGCTGGGCGCCGAGGCGGTCACGCTGCTCGCTGCGCCGTCGGCGTTCATCGTCGCCTCGCTGGTGGTGTCGTAATGGCGTGCGCACCGTGCGCCGCTCGCCGCGCCGCTCTGGCTGCTCGGCAGGCCGCGGCCACACCGCCGACCCCGCCCGGTCCGCTCGTCGACGTCGACGACGCGCCGCTCGGCCGTCTCGCTGACGGCACCGACGCCGACACGGCGCACCCCGTTCCGCTCGGCCGCCAGGCCGCGCAGCATGGCACGCTGTCGGCGTGGCAGTGGACGTCGACGCTCACGCTGTCGCAGGCCCTCGGCGCCGACCCGATCTTCTCGACGATCCGCCGCGGTGACCTGTTCTTCGCGCTCGTCACTGACGGCGCCGTCGGCGCCGTCAGCCAGCACGCCCGGAAGGTTGACGAATGAGAATCAGCACAGCCACACAGCCAGCGCCGCCCGTCGTCGATGCCGAGCCGGTCGTCGAGACGATGGCTCTCGCCGCGGCCCCGGCGGTCGACATGACCCGCAACGCCAACGAGGCCCCGCTCGGCCAGCCACCATGGTGGGCCGACTACCGCGAGGTGATGCACGACCCGATCATGAGCCGCGGCACCCGGCTGAGTGTGGCCGACCCGATCTCCATGCCGCTCACCGTGGCACGCGACCTCGGCGGGGACGAGCCGGTGCCCGACCTCGCAGCGACGGCGCGGATCGTGCCGACGCTGAGCTCGCCGATCGCGGACCGGTGGGCGACGTGGGCCAAGCACGTCACGCTGATCGCTACGATCGGCCGATCGCACTGGGTGCTCCTTGAGCCCGAGGACATGCCCGAGTCGCTGCGCACCGGGTGGCCGGTCGGCCTCGCGGGCGGCTGGGTCGTCGTGTCGCCATTCGATCGGGCCGCCCAGAAGGGCACGATGGTCACGCTGACCTTGGACGGTGGCCACACGGTGACCGTCGACGTGACCCGCATCCTGACCGGGCAGCGCTCGGGGCGGCTGCTGTCCAGCGAGCCGTACAGCGAGACGCGCACCCTGATCGAGCAGGCGCTGCTGTCGGATCGGGTGCAAACGGCGATGTGGTCACGCACCGACACAAGCGCGCAGGGCACCAAGATCCTGAGCATGTCCGGCGTCTACGGCAATCGCAACGCGGCATCCGAGGGACCGACCGCTGACACCAACGCGGGCAACGTGGCGAACAGCCTGATGGCATCGCTCGCGAAGCGCCTGCAGCACATTGTGGAGATCCGTAAGGACCCCGGCGCGCGGGCGCCGCTGGTGGCGTGGAGCCGCGGCGGCAACCCGATCGATACGGCCGACATGACCGTCGACGTCGACGGCGGGCTCGTCGAGTACGGCAAGTGGTCCGATGGGCGTGTGGCCGTCGGGTTCGGCGTGCCGACGGCGGCGCTCAACGGCGAGGAGCCGAAGTACGCGAATAAGTTCATCGACGCCATCACCTTCAAGCGCAGCGAAAGCGGCGTCCTGGCCCGCGAGGTGTGCGCCGCTGCGATGCCGGTCCTGGCTGCGATCACAGCGGGGACGCCCGACGCCGGTACGATCTTCTGGTTGGACCCGGCGCAGCTGATCGAGGAGGCCCGCGACGATGCGGCGTCGGCTCGGGGCACGATGGCCGCCGCGGTGGGTGGCACCCCGGCGACGCTCGCCGAGCGGGTCAACGAGGTCGTCGCCCGCGCCGAGGCCGGCCTGTTCGCCGACGCGGAGATGCTCGTGATGGGCGACCCCGACGACCGTGACCGCATGGCCGAGACGATGGCGCTGAACGCGGTGGCCGCTGCGCGTGACCTCGCCGCGCTGCTCGACGCCCCCGATGTGGCCGACGGGGTACGCCGCGAGGCGCAGGACGCCGCGCTCGATGCGCTCGCCGAATCCCTCGCCGAGTTGGACGGCGGCGCGCTCGCTGCGGCGATCGGGTTGCCGACGATCGTCCGGCGCATCATCGACCGCGTGAAGCGTCTCATCTTCGGTGAGCCCACATCGCCCGCAGCCGATAAGGGTGAGCCGAACCTCGCGCCGATCATCGACCGCGTGGGTGTCTCCCCGTACCTGACGGCGGCGCTGCCCGGCGTCGAGCGGGTGTGGGTGTACGGCCTGCCGAGCACGCGTGGGACTCCGTATCCTCCTCATGTGCGCCTCGAAGGCGCCCTCGGGTCGAAGCCGGGTGACTTTGCGGGCGAGGAGCCCGACGGTGAGCCGTGCTTCCCGGGCGGTCACATCAACTGCCAGTGCTACCTGGCTATGAAGGTAGGTGCGTGATGCGATACACCCGTGAGATGTTCACCTTGGCCGCCGCCACGGCGCGCGGCACCGACCGCATCTATGCGGACCCGGCCACCGGTGCCATCACTGGGATGGTGGCCCGCTGGGGCATGTGCCTCCGCGGCACGGGCGCGGCGGTGTGCCGCACGCTGACCCCGGACAGCACCGACGTCGACGCGTTCCGCGAGGCGGGCGGGCTCGTCACCCTCGACGACGAGGACGGCGGGGTCATCGCCGCGGGGTCGCTGGCGCACGGCCCGCCACACCCGGCAACGTCGCGGCTCGACGGCGAGGCGCTCGTGTTCGAGCTGGCCCGCCCCGAGAACCTGGCTGCCCGTGTGGTCCCGCACCTCACACCGGAGGGTGTCGCCATCGCCGGCGCGGTGTCCCCCGAGGGGATCGAGCGCTGGGGGTCCGTCGCTGCGGCGGCCGACGCGATCAACCGGGCGGCATGGTCGATCCATGCGGGGCCGTCGCAGGACAACCCGGGCAAGACGGAGCTGTGGGGGATCGTGGCCGTGAACCAGTCGGGGTTCCGTCAGCGCATCCCACAGTTTGCGCTCGCCGCGGCGTGCGATGGTGCGGCGCCGTGCGACGCGTGCGCCACGGCCACGGCGGCCACCGAGGGCCCCGAGCACGGCAACCCGATCGGCGTCGATGACCTCGACGCGATCGCGGACCGTGTGGTCGCGAAGCTCGACGCTGCACGCGAGGCGGCGGAGCTGGCGGAGCGTGCCGCGAAGGTGGAGCCGTTGAAGCGCCTCGGGTAGGGTTGTTTGCATAACCCTGCGGCGTGGTGCAAGACTCACCGCAACCCGATCGATGGAGCCCATCACATGACACCGCTTGAGACCCTCGCCGCCGCCATCGGGTTCACGCCCGCCGAAGGCGAGCCCCTGACCGTCGACGCTGTCCTCGACGCCGTGATGGAGTTCATCAACTACGACGACGAGGAGGACGCGATGGCCGCCGCGGTTGGCACCGCTGAGCGGCCCAGCCTCCGCGATTTGCAGAGCCTCGTCGCCGACGTGCACGCCGCCGAGCGCGCCCGCCCCGCCAGCGAGAACGCTCAGGCCGTGCCCAACATCGAAGCCATCGAAGAGCGCAACGCTCTGCTCCTTGAGCGCATCGATGTCGCTGACCGCTTCGCAGCCGTCAGCGACCTGCCCGCACCGCCCGCACCGCCCGAGCCCCCGGCACCCGCCGAGCCCGAGGCCGTCACACCGCCCGCCACCCCAGGCGACGCAGGCGCGCCGGTCGGCGCGGCCCCCTCCACCGCGCCGGCCGGTTCCGCCCAGCCCGCCCCGGACGCCCCGGCCCCCGCCGTCGTCGCCCGGCGCGGCCAGCCCGGCGAGCAGACCGAGATCCGCGAAGGCGCCCTCACCGACGCCATCGCTGCGGCCGTGTCCTCGCGGACCGACCAGCGCATCGAGATCGACATGGAGCTTCGCAGCGGCACCGCCGGGACGCCCGGCGTGTCGGCGATGGCCGCTGCGGTCACGATCGGCGGCCAGGAGTTCGGTTACTGCGGCTTCCCCGCAATGGACGCTGCGCTCACCGTGTGCGGCACCTCCGAGTGGCCCGAGGCGGTCGCCTACCAGTCGCTGAGCACCCCGCGCCTCCCCGGTCAGCCGGTGTTGCGCCACAACCCGATTCGCTCGACGAATGGCGCCGGGTTCGTCTGGGACAACGCCGACCGCGAAGCGCAGCTGCTCCGCGACGGCGAGGGCGACCTGGTGCTCGACGCTCAGGGCCGCCCACAGCTCGACCCCGACGCACCCGTCAAGCCGTGCGTGCCCGTCATCTGTGACGACGACGTGCTCACCGCCGACCAGATGTTTGGTCGCTGCCGGGTCGTCGACGCGGTCTACCCGCCCGCTCAGCTGTCGGCCCTGATCCAGACCATGCTAAACGACCAGGTGCGCGACGCCGCCCGGCAGTCGCTGAGCTGGATGGCCAGCCAGGCGAACTGGCAGGAGCCGGGCGCCACGATCCTCAGCCTGGCCAACCGACAGAACGCCGCCGCCCGCTTCATCGAGGGCATCACGTCGGCGCTGCCCCGCATCGCCGCACCGCAGGGCGTCAACGAGATCGCCACCGACCTGTTCGTCCCCGTGTGGTTCCCGAGCGTGTTTGCCGGCGAGGACTACCTGCGTCCCGAGTACATCGAGACGTGGGCGACGCTGCTCGCCAAGCTCACCGAGCGTGGCGTCACCGTGCGCCCGAGCCTCGACCACTTCGTCGACACCAGCTTCGACGGTGTGAGCGCCACGATCGCCACGCAGCTGACGGGCGAGGGGCTGTCCACGTGGCAGCTGCCCAACTTCACCGCTGGCGGCACCATCGCCGTGCCCGGCACCTACGCCGGGTTCCCCACCTCGGTGCCGATCATCCTCGCCGAGTCGGGCAGCGTCACCGTCGACATCGAGCCGTTCATCGCGGTCAACATGAGCGGCACCCCGCAGCCGGTCGGACAGTCCGACATGCGAGGCAACCGCCGCACCATCTTCACTGAGAGCACGGCGTACCGCCATCACAGCGGGTGCAGCCCGCTGATCGGCCTGAGCATGTGCCTCGACCCGAAGGGCGTCACCAGCGCCCCGGCGTCGCCCGGCGCCGCGATCTGCGGCCCCGCCTAATGCCGCTCCCGACGCCACTACTTGACGCCATCGAGGGCGACACCCCGATCGGCACCGACGTCGCACGGCTCGACGAGCTGTGGGCGAAGGTGCTGACGGGGATCACCCCGCTCGATGTGGTCGGCTCGATCGTGTGGGACGTGATGCCCGCCGACGACTGCGACATCGACGAGCGCACCGACAAGCCGATGGTCCCGGCGCCGGTGCTGTACCACATCGCCGGTACCGCAACGGCGGTGGCGTCGTGCCAGACCGGCGCGGCGATCCCCGAGCAGGGCGACGAGGGCCGACGGCTCGGCCTCGAGCAGTCGCTCACGTCGGGGCTGGAGACGCTGACCGCGACGTCGACGCCGTACGTGCCGAAGCAGCTGAACTTCGCTGACCTGGTGTTGCGCCTCGTCGGTGCCGCCGCGGATGAGCCGTTCATGCCCGGTGTGATCCTCACGCCGTGGCTAACCAACCCGGCGCTGATCGTGGGTTTCGTCCCCGTCGAGATCGTCGTCGGCCCGCTCACGCGAGACAGCGTGTTCGACACGGGCTCCAACCTGACCGACACGCTCGACGAGTTCCGGTTCGTGTTCACCTTCACGTTGCCGGGCCGGGCGACCAACACGAGGACGGGGACCACACCATGAGCGACGCCAAGACGATCGCCAAGGACCACGGCCTCACGCTGGCCGATGTGGCTGAGCTGATCGCTCCGCCGAAGCCGCGCAAGTGGGCTGACCTCGACGACCGCACCGACGAGGTGCGGGCCGCGATCGACCTGAACGCCGAGAAGACCGGCGACGCGGTCGACGAACCACGGACCGAGGTGGAGGGCGACTACGTGGCACCCGCGCCGGTCGGCGAGCTGACCGACCACAAGCAGTCGGGCCGACGCGTCACCGCGTGGTTCGTGCGGCAGTAGCGGACGGTGGCCGAGTACTGCCAGCCCGTCACAATCGAGCAGTGCTGCGAGGGATGCGACGAGGCGGAGCCTGACGTGTGGGCCGCCGTGGTCGAGGCGGCGTGGACGAAGCTGCACGACCTGATCGGCGACCCGACACTGTGGGAATGGCGGCGCTGCCTCCGCGTGTGGCGGCCGTGCCCCGAGCCGTGCGGCTGCCGGTCCTACTGCGACCGGTGCAGCGCTCGCCGCGTGGTCACGGTGCCACAGTTCGACGTGCGCCCCGGCGATGTGGTCGGCATGCTCGACGGCGCCGACATCAACACGGCGTTGCACTGGACGACGTCCCGCGGCGGCACCACATCGACGCTCACTCTGCTCGGCACCGAGACGCTGAGCTTCCCGCAGATTCAGAACATGGACGCGCCGACGGGCGACCCGGACACGTGGGGGGTGCTGCTGTGGATCGGTCGCACCCCGCCCGCGGTCCGTGAGGCGGTCGGCTCGATCGCGTGCGAGATCCTCGCCGCGTGCGCGGGCCCGTCGACGCGACCCCCGGCGAACGCCACATCGATCACCGAGGGTGCGGTCACGATCCGTATTGACCCGTCGACCCCGGCGGTGCAGGCGGTCCGCGACGCCCTCGCGATGACGACCGCGCCGGCGTTCGAGTTCGCGGCGCCGTGGGACACGTCGCGTGGCGCTGGCCGGTGGGAAGAGCCGACGCAAGCGCAGATCAACGCCGCGGTGACGCCATGACGGCGGGCGCCGACCAGCTCGACCGCATCATCGGCGACGAGCTGCAGGACCGGCTGCGCTTCGCTGTCGCCGACGTCGAGGGGCGCGCCGTCGCTGCGGGCGCGGACGGTATGCCGTTCGGCGAGACCGAGGACGTGTGGGACCGCGGCGACGGCGTGCGCGACAACCCGTTCACCGACTCAGAGCAGCACAACCTCGACGGCGACACGGTGGTACGCGGTGAGGCGTTCCCCATGACGGTGCTCGGCGGGCCCGCGGAGCCGGGCGACCACGCCGGTGACCAGTGCGAGGTGATGCTCTCCGGGCGCACCATCGTTGTGTCGGGCCGTGTGGACCCGTCCCGCAAGCAGCTCGACGTGATCATCTCCAGCCCCGAAGAGGCGCCGACCAACGCGCTGGTCCGCACCGCCGCGACGTTCCTCCGGTCCGCTACGCCGACGCTCGCCGAGGACGACGAGGCCCGGCTACCCGCCGCGCAGCGTGCCGCCCGGCAGCGCGTCACCCGCTGGGTGCGTGCGGCGCTCGTGAGGCGGGCGAGGTCGGCATGAGGCGTCTCACTGCACTGCTGGCCGCGGCGCTGGTGGCTGGCTGTGCCGCTCCGCCACCGTCGTTCCCGGTGTATCAGGAGGGCCGGGCGTTCCCCAGATGCACGGTCCCGATCTACGTTTCGGCGAATGTGCCGGATCGGCCGAGGGTGAAGGCTGCGGCTAACGAGTTCGGCCGCATCTCGGGCTACCGTTTCGCCGATTCGTCCTATGCGGATGCGTCGGCGCACGGCATCATTGTCGTGTGGCGCGGGGGGACGGCACCGAAGGGTGGCGGGCGTGCGAATCCGACCTACCGCCGGTCCGGTGGACGACTGTGGACTACCTGGCGGATCGACCTCGACCACGTGGGTGCGATCCGTCACGAGTGGGGGCACACGATGGGATGGCTGCACCCGTCCCCGGCCGTACCCGGCAACCTGATGAACAGCGCTGGCACGACGATCCACCCGGCACAGGCCGCACAGGCTCGGGCGCTCCGGGCCGTGTCGGCACGTCAGAATCCTGGGGGGTGCCGCTAATGGCTGTCGATATCCAGTGGGCGAACTTCGGTTTGGTCTCCGGCGGCGGTGGTTGGGCAAACGCCCTGAAACGGGATCCGTCGGGCGCAGATTTCACGCTCGCACCGGACGCTTATGCGGCTCCGTTCTTGGATTCGCTGAACCCTGGCGGGCTGGCGTCGATGGACGTAGTGGTGCCGCCCGGTGGCGCTATCAAGATCCAGATGTATTCTTCCGGGTCGGCTCAGGTGGTCGCTCCGACCACACTGGGTGGCGGCACCTACTCCGGCTCGCAGCTGACGATGACGGCATCGGGGACGCCAACGTGGGATATCCCACCGGGGCGGGCGTTGCGCTGCTACTGCGTTTCGACGACGGGCGGCACGTTCCACCTCTCGCCGCTCCGCTTGGCGTCTGCCCCGGTCGGCACACCGTACTGGTGGGGTCCGGCGACCCTTGGCGGCACGGCTTCCCTTCCGTCACCAGACACTGCCGACCCCCGAGGCTTCTGGTCATTGCCAGCCACGTCGGGGCTGACGCTGATCGGCACGAAAGCATGGACCGGAGCGAAGACGTTTACCGTGCCGTTCTACCGGACCGGCGCCGGGACGATCAACGCGAAGATCACCGCCACAACCGGGACAGCCACGCTCGTTACCGCCGACGGTGCCACAGTGAACGGCGACGGGTCGCTGACGATCCCCGCCGATACACACCTGTTCCCGTCGTGGACCGCTACGGACGGCGCCACGCTGACGCTCACCAAGGGCGCCGGTATCGGGTCAGCGTTCTATGGGCCGCTGTACCTCGACGAAACGGTCGTGCCGCCGACCCCGCCCCCGTCGATCGCCAAGATCATCCCCACGTCTGGCCCCGACACGGGCGGCACGCTCGTCGATGTCATCGGCACCGACCTGACCGGCGCTACCGCCGTGGACTTCGGCGGCACCGCAGGCACCGGGCTGACCGTCGACCCGTCCGGCAACCTCGCCACGGTCACCACCCCGGCACACACCGCAGGCCCCGCACCCGTCACGATCACCACCCCCGCAGGCACCAGCGCTGCCAAGACGTTCACGTTCGAGGCGCCGGTCGTCGTCCCTGCCCCGACGATCACCAGCATCGCACCCGACCACGGCGACAACACGGGCGGCACCGCCGTCATCATCGCGGGCACCGACCTCACCGACATGACGACCGTCACCGTCGACGGCGCCAGCGTGCCGTTCACCGTGTTGTCCGACGGGGCGCTCACGATCGTCACCCCCGCCCACGCTGACGGGCCCGTCGGCCTGGTGGTCACCACCACCCACGGCACCAGCGGACCCGCCACGTTCACATTCGAGGCGCCGTGTATCCCCGCGCCGACCGGGCCGACCATCGCCGGGATCATCCCCGGCGAAGCCCTCCCCGGTGCCACCATCCAGATCGTCGGCACCAACCTGACCGACGCCACCGTCACCATGTGCGGCGAAACGGCAGCCATCGCCAGCAACACCGGCAACATCATCACCATGGCCATCCCGCCGACGTGCCCCGACGGGCCGACGACCATCACGGTCACCACCCCAGACGGCGAGACTACCGCCGACCTCACGGTCCTGCCGGTCCCCGAGCCCGGCGAATGTCCGAGCCTCACCGACTGGTGCGCGCCCGACACGCCATGCCCCGACTGCACGCCGTGCGTCGTTGCCCCGGCCCGCCCGCTGATCGCCATGTGGGCCGACCTCGCCGCGCGTATCCGGTGCGGCTGGCCCGACGATCGATGCCCGCCCGGCGACGTCACCGTCGAGGCCACGCAACAGCCGCCCGGCTCCGACTGTGACGCCGAGGTGCAGGTCATCCCCGGCGGTCCAGCAGGCGTCGACCACGCCGGGGTAACGACGTGGGGCGGCCGGGTCGTGCTGCTCCGCCCGTGGGCGCAAATCAACGAGGCCGGGCAGCTCACCGACGCTGCGCATGCGCAACGCCTCGAAGCGATCGCCCGCAGTCTCGAAGACCTCCAGATCATGCAGCAGCTCATCGGCGCTACGGCGTGCGGGAGCTGCGGACCGGGCGGCGCTATCATCGACCGCGTCGAGCGGGTAACATCGACCACAACCCTCGGATGGGCTTTCACCGTCCGCATCAGCTAGGAGCATCATGTCAGACGGACCCAACGCCCTATGCGCAGCCCCCGAGGGGATCTGCGGTGTGCAAATGTACCCCGTGGACTGCCTCGGCCGTGTCGTCGACCTCGTGACGGGCAACCCCGTCGTGTGGTCCGACCCGACCCCCGCCGGTGGCCTCTCCGGCGTCGGCACCCTCAAGCACATCGAGACGATGCTGCTCGACCCGATCAGCGTCGACGACACGGTCGTCGCCGAGGGTCGCCCCGGCGAGTACACCGAGCCGGGCTATGTCAAGTATTTCGAGGGTCAGTGGACCCTCGACCGCACCGTCAACACCGCGGCCGAGGCCGTGATGGGCCTCATGGACGTACAGGTCGACGCGGCCACTGAGCTGGTCAAGTCGACCACGCCGGTCACCGGCGCCGCCCGTTGCTCGGTGTGTGGCCCCGACAACTGCCCGACCCGATGGGTGCAGGTCACCTACCAGCCAATGATGGACATCATCAACACGACCCGTACCCCGACGCTCCGCGGCGGCGTCCCGCTGTACCGTGTCCAGGTCCATCCCGGGCTCCGTGCGGTCGGCGGCGTCAGCGTCGCCAAGTCGCTCAAGGCTGCCGACCAGCCGGACCGCACCGTCACGGTGCGCTCTGAGGCCAACCCGGCATTCTGGAGCCAGATCAAAGCCAACCCCCCGGCGTGGTTCCCGTCCACCGCCATCATCGACCTGCGGACCAACGCGACGATCAACCCGCTGACGTCGGACCTGTACGACTACGCGCCGTACGCCGACTTCTACTCCACCACCACACTCCCGACGTTCATGACCGACGGCTCGTGCCAGGTGTGTGGCTGGCTGAACCCGCCCGCCGTCGAAGAGGGATGAGCACACCGCAGGTCGTCGCCGTCCGTCTCGTCGAGGCGGGCGGCCTCGAACTGTCGTTCGCCGAAGGGCTGCCCCGCGTCATCCGGCTCAACCACGGCGACCTGTCGCAGCTGGAGCTGTGGGCCGAGAGCGAAGCCGACATGCAAGCGGAGATCGAGGAGCGCAGTGCCGCGCTGGAGGCGACCGGGCGCGACCTGGCCCGCCAGATCGGCGAGGACGGCAGCCCCGAACAGGGCAGCGTCGATGCTCTCACCGAGCAGGCCGCCCAGCTCCGCGCCGACGCGAAGCGGCTCGCCGCCGACAACCGGCGTGCAGCGCTAGAGGTGTGGCGCCACATCCCCGCGATCGTCGAGTTGTGGCCCGACCACAACGACACGCCCGCCATCCTGTCAGTGCGGCTCCTCGGCGAATGGAGGGCAGCCATTGAAGGTGACCCTTTTGCCCGTTCGCCTGGGGCACCGATGATGGCTCAGGTGACGGTGACCAGCCAGCCTCGCTCCGCGAAGGCCTAGCGGGCCTCGCGCTCGCCATGGCATCCCGCGGTGTGGACCCCGGGACGCTCGCCGCGATGGACTGGCGCGACGTCGGCGCGGCGCTGAAGGCGATCGGCCGAGCCGAGCCGAAGCCGCCTCCGGCTACACTCGACGAGGACACGGCTCGCGGCTTCCGCGAGTTGATGGCCCAGCAGGAAGGGTTGCGCGCCGATGGCTGATGACATTGTGATCTCAGCCAGAGTCGACACGACCGAGGCGATGCGCGATCTGGCCAAGCTGGAGCAGGATCGCACGGTCGACGTCGAGCTTCAGCCCGTCAACGTCGACGCCACGATCAAGGCGATTGATCAGCGATTGAGCAAGCTCAACACGCAGCTTGTCATCGTGGTTGTTGAGGACAACGCGAAGAGCGTCAAGACGCTGCAGGCGAAGATCGACGCGCTTATACGGCGCAAGACGCAGCTGATCATCGAGGTCGACGCCGACACGCGCGGCGCTACGGCGGCGATCGACCGGGCCGCGCAGGACGAGACCGCCACGGTGCGCGTCAAGGAGGACGGCGCGGCGGCGGCGAAGGGCGCCGTCGACAAGGCCGCCGAGGACCAGACGGCCACGGTGAAGGTCAAGGCGGACACGTCGGGGGTCGACGCGCTGCTCGGCGGGCTCGGCAACCTGCCCGGCGTGGGTGGCCTCGACTCGGCGCTGTCGTCGGGCGGCGGCGGCGGGCTGTCCGGGCTGCTCAGCGGTGGCGCGGTCGGCGGTGCCACAAAGCTGGCGGTGGCTGGCGGTGCTATCGCCGGATCGTTCGCCCTCGCCGCCACGTCGGTGGGCACGTTCGTCGAGCGCGGCAAGGAGATTGAGCGGCTCGGGCAGATCGTCGGCACCACCGCCGAAGAGACTTCATCGCTCCTCGCCGTCTCGAAGCGCTACGGCGCCGAGATGGGCGACGTCGCCGACGTGTTGCTCAACATCCAGGGCAAGGCGGCCGACGGGTCGCTCGGTGACGTCGGCGTCGAGCTGGACGCCGACGGCTCGGCGCTCGACAACCTCGGCCGGGTCGCCGACGCGTACGCCGCGCTCACATCGGACGCCGACAAGGCCGCCCTCGCATCCGCGGCGCTCGGCGAGGAGGGCGCCCGCCAGTTCGTCCCGATCATCGCGGAGGGCGCCGACGAGATGGAGCGGCTGTTCGCCGCCGTCGACGGCGGCCAGGTGTTCAGCGACGAGGACGTCAAGAGGGCCGAGGAGCTGCGCGAGGTTGGCGTCAAGCTCGGCGAGACGTGGGAGAGCGTACAGATCAGCATCGGCGGGTGGATCGCCGATCTCATCGACGAGCTGACGCCCATCGTGGAGAAGCTGACCGGGCTCGACGGCCCCGGCGATCCGAAGGACGGACCCAACTTCTACGAGCGCAACCTCGACATCGGCGGCAAGCTCGTCGAGGGGCTCGGGCTCGGTACATCGAGCGCCACGGCTGCATCCGACAAGGTGCGTGCCGCCAACGCCAAGGCAGAAGCCGAGAACCTCGACGAGGCGGCCGACGGCGCGGTGCGGCTTGGCGGCGAACTCGAAGAGGCGAAGACGCAGGCGGAGCTGCTCGAAGATGCCACGGCTGCGGTCAAGAATCAGATCAACTCGGCGATCGACCCGTTCGCCGAGTTGGCCGCGGGCGACCAGGGTGTCGCCGCCGCGGTCGAGGGGCTCAACGGCCAGCGTGACGCGCTGGGCGAACTCAACGACGCCATCGACGAGGCGAAAGGCAAGCAGGCCGAGCTACGCGAGCAGCTCGCCGAAACCGACGACGTCGCCAAGAAGGCCGCCGAGAGCCGCGCGCAGGTCGAAACCGACGCGGCGAAGGCCAGCGCCGACGCTGCCGAGGCCCGCGCTCAGGTCGCCACAGACGCGGCGAAAGCCGCAGCCGACGCCGACGAGGCCCGCGCCGACGCCGCGCAGGACAACGCACAGCGTCAGGTCGACGCCGAGGAGCAGCGCGCTAAGGCCGTCGAGGAGGCCGCCCGGCGCATCGCCGAGGTGCAGGCCAAGGAAGCCCAAGACGCCGCCGGCGCGCAGGCCCGCCTCGTCGCCCTCACACGGCAGCGCAACGAGCTTGCCGCGGACGGCGACGCCCCCGACAAGGTGCGCGACCTGGACAATCAGATCGCCGTCACCAAACGGGACATGGCCGAGGCGAAGAGCGAAGCGGCCGCGTCGATCGCCGAGACGAACCGGGCTCTCGCCGAGCAGCAGTCCGACATTACCGCGACGTCGGCGAAGGGCGACGCCGCCTACGCCGAACAGGTCGCCAAGATCACCGCCGCCGAGGGCGAAGCCAACGCCAAGGCCGCGCAGTCCCTCGCCAAGATCAACCAGGCGGAGGGCGAAGCCAACGCCAAGTCGGCCGAGGCGCTAGCGAAGATCGACGCCACCGAGGCGGAGGGGCTCGCCAAGGCGGCCGAGCGCCGCGCCCAGCTCGAAGCGGACCTCGCCGAGCTGGATGCTCAGGCGGGCATCGAGCTACCCGTCGGCCTCGACCTGTCCGAGATGTCGCCGGAGAAGATCGCCGAGATCCAGGCGGCGTTCCCCGAGCTGGAGATTCCCGCCAAGATCGACACCGACGCGGCGGTCGCGAAGCTCGCTCAGGCGGTCGCCTCCGATGTGGCCGCCGAGGTCGACGCCGGGCTGATCCCGCTCGACGAGGCGCTCGACGAGACGGTGGAACGGCTCCAGGTGCTCAAGGCCGAACAGGTCGCCATCGGTGTGGACCCGTCCACACTCGACGCGTTCGACACGATCATCGGCAAACTCCAGGACACTCAGGCCGAGATCGATAAGCTGGCGGGCAAGGCCGCAGCGGAGGCCGCGGCACGGTCGGGCCTCGGGGAGAAGGGTGCCGAAGCGGTCGGCGAAACCGCACGCGCCGAGGCCAAGATCACGGTGGCGCTCGACGACGACCAGGCCGTCAGCGACCTCGGCAAGATCACGGGGCAGCAGCCCCCGGCCAAAGTGCCGGTCCAAACGCCCGGCGCCGACGCCGCCGAGGAGAAGGTAGACGCGGTCGCGAAGGACCGCACCGCGACCGTCACCGTGGAGGCGCGTGGCCTCCGCCCCATCCTCGACCAGCTCGCGCAGATCCAAGACAAGCAGATCACCGTAACCGTCAACGAGGTCGCCGGGCTCACGTTCGACCCTGCGAACCCGTTCGCGTCACTGCCCGGCAACTGGGCAGGCGGCGCGATGCAGCGCGGCGCGATGGCCCGTGTGGCAGAGCACGGCCCCGAAGTCTTCGAAGGGCGGTCCGGGCAGCGGCTCGTGCTGCGCGGCGACGGCGCGTTCATGGCACCCGAGCCAGGCCGCGTCGTGTCCGGCGCCGAGACAGCCCGACGCTATCCACACCTTGTGGGCGGCGCCCCCCGAGCGGCGCACCGCGGCGACGTCAACATCACCGTCGTGTCCCCGCATGAAAGACTGGCAGGCGTGGACACACATCGGACGTGGACCAGAATCATGGGCGGCAAGTCGTGACCGTTACATCGCTCACCTTCGGCGGCGTGACCATCACCGACTCGTGCCGCACCGCGGCCTACGACAGCGTCGCGGCGTACACCGCCGCGGTCGCCGCCGACGCCTACGTGCCGTCGCCGTCGCTGATCGGCCGAAGCGACTGCGCGTGTACCGACTGCCCGACGCCCGCGCCGTCACTGTGGCCCACACAGCCGGGCAAGCTGGCGCCGTGGGTCGACTCTGACCGGCACGACTCCGCTGAGCTGTGGGACATCCGTTCGTCGGTGTGGGAGCGCCAGACGGCGATCGTCGACGGAGACGCGCCATGCGGCCCGACGTCGTGGCGCTGGGAAGTCGAGCTGGTCGGCTCGCCCGCGGGCCGACGCCACGGTGTGACGTGGCTCGCGCAGCGGCTCCACGCTGCCGCCGGGTGCCGTGCCGGGTCGTGCACCGACTGCGGCGCCCACACGCTGGCCGTGTCGGAGGACTGCGGGCCGGTCCGCACCGTCCGCGACGCCCGGGCGGTCGTGGTCCGCGAGCTGTTCGAGGACGTCGGCGCCTGCACGTCACGCGTCGAGGTGCTGTTCGAGGCGGCCGACGGCCGCATGTGGGACGCCCCCGAGGTCGTCACCAGCTACCCGGCGGCGGCGTGGAGCGAGGCGGAATGCAACCCGCTCCACCCGCTGCTCATCGACTGCGACTGTGCGCCGGCCCCGTGCGCGCCGACGGCGGTCCGCTGGGACAGCATGCAGCCCGGCTGCATTGTGGTGCCAGGCGAGGGCGACGACTCGATCCTGACCCGCGTCGTGCAGTCCCCCGACGCCTCCGCGTTCTACGACCTGACCCGCGCCGGGCTCCGCGCCCCGTTCCGCAGCGTTACCGTGTACGACACGACCGGCGGGCGGCTCCGCGCTGCCCCGTCGGGGGTGGTGTGGTCCCTCGCTGGCACGCCGGGGGGGCCGTCTAACACTGCGACCGTGGACGTGACCGACGCTGACGGCGTGTCGTGCCGGTTCCGCCTCGGGCTCCTCGCTGTGTTCTGCCGCAACCCGATTGTGGAGCGGCCCGCGTTCGACTCTACGTCCACACTCGTACGGGCGGCGCAGCATCGGCCGGTCACACAGCCGCTCCCAGCGTTCGACGCACACAAGCCGCGACGCAACCCGACCGATAACTCGTGGCCGTTCCCAGCGCCCGACCTGACCCCCTCAATATGGCCACCACTGGCCGAGATCGAGGTCACACCGTTCATTCCGGGCGACCCGCTCGCCACACCGCCCGTCCCCGACATCCCCGCGACGTACCGGACCGCGATGACCCCCGGCGCAGTGTCCATTGAGGTGCTAACCGGTGCGCTGCTGGCTGGTGGCACGGCCACATATCGCGGCTGGATCACGAACACCGGCACCGAGAACACGTTAACCAGCGCCACGGTGCTCATCTGGATACCAGACAACCACAAGCAAGGTACGACCATCACGGCGACCGCCTACAACGGCGCGAGCGCTGACACCCCAACACTCGACGGCGACGAACGGGCTCGGATCACCAACGTGGATATCCCCGTGGGTGGTTCGATCAGCTACACGCTGACCGTCGATCACGACGGATCGTACAACCCGCTCGGCCCCGCTACCATCGAAATGTTCGCCACCGACGCCAGCTCGTCGCTGGCCAACTCCGTGTCGGACGCGGCGCCGATGTCGCCGATGAAGCCTGTCACCGACACTCCCGGTCCCGGCGTCAACGCAGAGTTGCTCCCAGCGGCTGCGGTCCTGTCCCCGGGCGCGCTGTTTGGGGGCAATGTGTGGAAGATTACGGCCACCAACAGCCCTGACACCACGCGCATCCCCACCGATGGTTCGCCAATCCCCGACGTCGGCTACGGCCCCGCGGTCATTCGCGTGTGGCGCCCGGCCGAAGTCGCATCGTGGACGGTCACGGCTACCCCCCTCAACGCGGTGCTCGGCACCCCCGTCGATGGCGCACTCTACTGGGAACTCCCAGTCACGTCGATCGGCTCGATCGGCGTACTCGGCGGCATCGACATCGCGGTCACCAACGTGCAGCGCGACAACGCCGACGGCGACATCGGTACGCTCAACGTCGAAATGTGGACCGAACCGGGCACCTACGGTGACGGCCAGAGCTACACCGACAGCGCGCCCGGCCCCGTCGTGCCCGTCGTGCAGCCACGAGCGAACGTCACCGCCTACATCAACGCCAGCCTCAACCGCAACATCAGCTCGATCGCCCGCGGTGCCACGATCACCGATGACGTGTGGACCGTGTTCGTCGCGGCGAACGGCGAGGACAGCATCACCGGCGGCACGCTCCGCATCAACATGCCGACCGGCGTCTCGTCGTGGGCGTGGACGGTGAACACCGTCGGATTCGTCACCTACGACAACAACAGCCCGGCGGGCGGCAACCCGTACATCGAGCTGGCGAACATCGTCGCCGGCAACAACGCCGCCAGCTACCTGACCGTGACGATCAGCCGCGTCACCCACAACGACAGCCTCAGCGATGTGGGCACACTGGACGCCGAGCTGTTCGGCGGGATCTTCGGGAACCTCGCCGCCACGGCGAGCGACAGCGCGCCGGGGCCGACGCTCGGGCCGTGCCCGCCGTCGCGGTGGTACGAGGACGACGAGTTTCAGCACGCCACCATCGTCAGCGGTCCCGACGGCATCGCGTGGTGGTCATGGGACGGCGCCGTCGGCCAGGTCACATCGAGCGCCACGAACGGGACGCTGTATCAGCAGGGCGCCGGATTCCGCTGGCAGTCATTCTCGACCGACAAGACCGGCGCGGTGACGCTCTCCGACGAGTCGGGACGGCACGCCGTCGTGGCGATCCAGCCCGGCCCGCACCTCGCGGACACGCTCGACTGCGACACGGTCATCGCCCCGCCGACCGCGACCGGCGACGAGTGCGAGACGTGGTGCGAGCCGTTCATGCGGCGCACCCTGTTCGTCACCGTGGCCGCCGAGAGCACCGACTACGCGGCGCTGTTGCGGTTCAACAACGGCCCGGCCGTTCACGTCGGGGTCCACGTGTGGACCAACCCGACGACGTGCCCGCCAACCTCCGAGGCGTGCCCGCCCGCTGATCGTGTGATCCCCGTAGCGCTGCCCTACATCTCGACGACCACACTCGGCACCGACACGCTCCGGGTGGCGCGGATCACCGGCACCGTCTGCACCGACCCGATACGCGGACTGCCCGAGGTGACGACGGACTGCGGCGGGCTGTGCATCGGCCTCACCATCGAGGGCGATGCCACACCGCCGGTCACCGTCGAGCTGCTCGCCCAATCGTGGGTCGAGTGATGGCCGCCGCGCTCTGTGCCCGCTGGGACGCCAAGATCGTGCAACGCGGCGGGCCGACCGTGTGGGCGATCCCGTCCGGAGCGGTCGTCGTCGGTGGCCTCGACCACCGGCTCAGTGACGTCGCCGTCGTGTCGCTCACCCTCGACGGGTGCGCCGCGCCGGTCGCCGTCACACCGTGGCTACACGAGCTGCACCTCAGTCGCGACGGCGTGGCCACCTTCGCCGGGCCGATCGTCGGGGTCGGCGCCACGGCTGGACAACTCACCGTCGCCGCACACGATCGGATGCGCTGGGTCATGGACCGACGGCGCACCGCCGCCGCGCGAGGCGACGCCGCCAGCGTCGTCCGCCAGCTCGTCGAACAGGCCGACGCGCAAGGGCGCGTCGGCCTCTACGTCCACGCCGCCCCGCAAGGCACCCCGTACACGGCGACCAACCTACTGATCGGCAGTGACATCGAGTCGAGCGGCGCCCGGTGGACCGCCCGCGCCGGGGTGCTCCAGGTCGGCGCCGCGCCGTTCGCCTCGCCGGGCGTCACGCTCACCGAGGCCGACTGGGACGAGCCACCCGCCGTGTTCGTCGACGGGCTCGACTACGCCTCGACCATCATCGGCGACACCACCTACCACGTGTCGCCCGGCATGTGGGGCGAGCGCGCCGTCACGCTCAGCCAAGGCGACCCCCGCGCCGACTACCTCGCCCGCTCCACAACGTGGGCCGACACCGGCGAAACGAACGGGCGGGGCCCGCGGCGGCTCCTGTCGTCCAACGCCACCGACGGCGAGGCCGCGATCTCGCTGCGGTCCGGCGTGGAGCTCGGCGACTGGGACGCATGGCGACCCGGGGCCGTCATCCGCGTCGACGTCGACACCCGCGCCGGCATCACACTCGCCGGGCCGTGCGAGATCACAGCGCTGCACGTCGGCATCACTCAGGGTGGTCACGAAAGCGCGTTCAGTGTGGACGCTGCTACTGTGAGCGCGTGACGGACACCGAACACGCGCGGCTGGTCGGCGAGCTGAACGACTCGCTGCGCCGTCTCGCCGCTTGGACGGAATGGCTCAAGCGCCTCCATCTCGGCGCCACCATCCTGCTCGTCGTCTATCAGCTCTGCATGGGCATCGCCACGGTCATCTGGCCGACCCGCGTCTTCTCCCCAAACGTGTGGCGCGAGCTGTCATCGTGGATCTCGATACGGGTCGGCGGCACCGCACTCATCCTCATCGCCGTCATCGGTGCCGTGTCGATCGCCCGCCGCTCGCGTCGCACCCTCGACTTTGCCATCATGGCCCAGTCGGGCATCTGGGCATCGTGGTCGGTGTCGCTCGCCTGGGACGCCGCAGCGGGACACAACTGGTCGATCTCCGGCGCGTTCGGCTACGGCTTCATATCGCTCATCGGGTTCCTTGTGATCTCGCCTCTCACCGTTGGCCCAGCCAACCAGCCCGATGGGTGACCTGCTCCGCGAGTCGTTCGGCTACATCGCCACCATCATCGGGGCGCTGACCGCGGGCGCCGTCGCCATTCTCCGCGAGCGGTACAAGTCGACCCAGCTGCGCATCGAGGCGACCCGCGACGACAGCACCGCCGACGGTGTGGCCATCCAGGCGGCACGCGACGATGAGCGCTCCCAGTGTGCGAAACAGATAGCAGCGTTGCGTATCGACATGGCACACCTGTCCGGTCGCGTAGACGAGCAGGGCGCTGAGCTGACCGAGATGCGCACCCAAAACTACCAATCCGACCGCGCCCGTCTCGTCGCCGAAGGGCGCGCGATGGCCATGAAGTCGATAGCCGAGGCCGCAGGCGCCGACCAGGCCACCATCGACATGATATGGGCACGCCACGACCCCGACACGATCGCGGGTAGGATGGCCACATGATCGAGCTGCCCGTCAAATCCGAGCCCGTCCTGGTCATCATGGGCGCCGGTGTGGCCGCGGTCAACGCCGTGCTCGCCGTCATCCTCGCGTTCGTGACGGTCGAGCCCAGCCAAGCCGCCGCGGTCGTCGCCGTCGTCAACCCACTCGCCGCGCTGCTGCTCGCCATCGCCACCCGAGGGCGAGTCACCCCCGTCAAGGAGTCATCTCATGGCATGTGATCCCTGCCTCGGCGCCGGGCTGCGGCGCGACGGCGACAACAAACCCGCGTTCAACCCCGACCCCGCGGGCGGCCTGGCCGTCAGCGAGGCCACCTGCCTCGCGTCGGTCAAGACGCGGCGCCCCTTCGGCGTCGGCACCAAGGAGCAGCCCTCCGGCGCCAACTGCGGCCAGGGCCTCCACATCGACATGGGCGGCACGCTGTGGGCATCGCAGCCCGGCGACGCCAGCCAGGTCGCTACCGTCTTCGGCGCCCCAGCGTCGGCCACACCGGCAGGGCTCGGGCAGTGGCTCATGGAAGACCTCACGTGGTCGGTGACCAACACCGGGTGCCGCTCGGCACTGTGGACCTTCCTCGCCGACCACGGCCTCGCCGCATTCTCCGTCACCAACGGCGACAGCTTCGCGGTACAGGCCCGCGTCGAGCTGACCGCCCCGGGCGGCGGATTCGACACCGGCTGGAAGACACACGCCGAAGGCGCCGGGGTGCTGTCCGGCGGCGTGAAGTTCGGCTTCGCGCTGCAGCCCAGCTACAACACGGTGAAGCTCGCGCCCGGACAGTCGGCCACGATCCGCTGGCGCAAACAGGCCGTCGCCACGCTCGTTGGCGCCGGGGCCGGCATCATCACCACATCGGCGAGCACCATCACGGTGCTGCGCCACGACTCCGGAGGCGACTCATGAGCACCACCCGCTACTTCAGCCGCGACGGCGGGCCACCGTTCGCCGTCACCGCCGACGAGATACCCGACGAACTCGACGGCTGCGAAGAGGTGTCAGCCGCCGACATGGACGCCGCCGAACGCGCGCACCGCGACGCCCTCGCCGCGTTCGCGCAGGCGGAGGCCGAAAGGGTCGACGCTCTCGAAGTGGACCGCTCTGACATCGGTGACGCCATGATCGACGCCGGGATGGACCCCGAGATCACCGCCCGCCTCGTCGCTAGGCTCGTGTGATGGCGCGCACAGTCACGCTCGACGAGGCCAACGACGCCATCGGCTTTATAACCCGGCTGCGGGCGCAGACCACCGAGCAGATTTACGCCACGCATCCCGATCTCATTGCAGCGGCGCAAGATGCAAATGCCGGGGTCGATCCCGAAGACGCCAGGGACGAAGCGCTGCGGCTCACCGGCACCCTCTTCGACACGCTGCTCGACGTCCTCACTGGCGCCGAGATTCAGCCGGGGGCGAACTGATGGACGCCGACGACGAGCTACTCGTCAACACCAACAACGCCCCCGATCCCGGCGATGGCCCACAAACCGGCGACGTGATCTACATGACCGACAGCGAGCGGGAGGCGTTCGAGTCGTGACGATCCTCGCCGACATCGAGAAGGTCATCGCAGTCGCACGCGCCGAGATCGGCACCGCCGAATCGCCCGCCTACTCCAACAAGGTCAAGTACTCCGACTGGTGGGGGTACCGCGGCCCCTGGTGCGCCATGTACGTGTCATGGTGCTTCGACCGCGCCGGCCACCCGCTCCCCAAGATGCAGGACGCGAAACGATCAGGGTTCGCCTACTGCCCCTCGGCGGTCAACTGGGCACGCCGCGACGGGTCATGGACCGACACCCCCAAGCGCGGCGACATCGTGCTCTACGACTTCATCGGCCGCCCGTCACACACCGGGATCGTCCAGGGCGTGCTCGGCGACGGGCGCATCCACACGCTGGAAGGCAACACCGACACGAGCGGGTCGCGCACCGGGGGGCGCGTCCTCGAAATGAAACGACGCTCTCGGATCGTCGGCTACATCTCCGTGACCGATACCGGGCCGCCGGCGGGTCGGCGCACGGTGGCCGTCGAGGGGACACGCATCCTGCGGCACGGCATGACGGGCGGCGACGTCCGATTCTTGCAGGCGCTACTCAACGTTATTGCTTGCAAGTTCGGTTACTCCCGCCTGGTCGAGGATGGCGTGTTCGGCGACGCCACGCTGTGGGCGGTGTCCGTGTTCCAGCACAAGAAGCGCCTCGTCGTCGACGGCGAAGTCGGCCCGATGACGCTCGGCGCAGTGGTCGCCGAGGTCGAGGCCGTCACCAAAGCCAAGGGCTAGACCCACTCGATTGGCGGCAAGCTGCGCAGCCAATCGAACAGACCGGGTCGACGTCGTCGTGAATGCTGCACTCGGCATACCCGATCGAGTAGCGCCAGCACAGATAGTGCATGCGCACCGTAACCGGCGCGTGATCGGTCGAGCACCGCCACGCCTGATGCGGCGCACCTCGATCGATGGTGGCGCCGCACCCGTCGCACCGGTGATCCTTGCGGGCGGGGCCCAACGTGTGATCCCACGTCGTAAACATCACGTGTCGCCGTCAGCTGTGGCGCCGTCGATCATGGCGTCGTAGGCGGTGCGCTGCTTGCGGCCCGGCGGGGCAGGCTCGTAGCCCGAGCCCTCGCAGCGGCCGCAGTCGTGTGTGACCATGACCCCATCATCTTGAAATGATGAGTGACCTCTACCCCTGCACATAGCGCAGCGCTCGGGGCGGACCTCGAACACCCGGCCCGCCGCGATCGCGTCCAGCAACGGGAGCACGATGTCAGCGTCGAAAGTGGCAAGGTCGGTGTGGTCGGCCCGGTCGTCGACAAACGCACGCCACGCACGGAGTCCAGCGGCGGCGCTCGCTGCTTCCTCGGCCGTTGGGATGATGCCGCTCACAGGTACTCCTCTACGGTTGGGGTCGGCATCACGCCGGGGTCTGGCTCGATACCGGTGCCGTCGCAGTGCTGGCACGTCTCGGCGTAGCGGTCGCCGTAGCCACTACGCACCACGAACCAACCGCCGCCGCCCTCACAGATCGTGCACTCGTCCTCGCCGCTCACAGTGCACCGCCGACCCGTGCGGCAACCTCAACCAGATCAGGGTCGACTTCGAGGTCTGCCGCCAAGGCATAGACAGCCTCCTCGCTCGTCCAGTCATCGTACTCGCCGAATCTAGTGATCTCATCGGCCACCATAACGACGCTCCAGTCCGTGCATTCGATGCACAGCGCGCCGTCGCACACGTCCGGGGTGGCCACCAACCCCGGCACCAGGTCACCGGACCGGAGTCGGCCCACCAGATCACACAGCGTGTCCGCGTGGCACGGGGCATCGAGCGGGCACCAGCAGGAGAGCACGTCAGCGGTCACCAGCGGGGCGAGATGGCGGGCGAGTTCGATCGGCTCGTCCTTGACCCGCTTACGAGAAGACGACTCGTACGCCCATGCGGCGCGAGTGTTTGCTGCTGCCCGGTCGGCGTACAGGCCCCCGCAGAACCCCGGACCATCGACCATCACGGCGTAGCGAACACCTAGCCCGCCATCGTCGACGACCTTGGCCGGGTTGCCCCAGCGGGTCGGGCGGCCCACGTATTGGGCTCGAACGTGCTGTCGAGTCAGGTGCCT
This sequence comes from uncultured Acidimicrobiaceae bacterium, assembly GCA_937868025.1. The sequence continues at coordinate 8,443 of CALMLJ010000154.1, read as the reverse complement.
CCAAGGCGCAACATTGACGCCACACGCCTGGTATAGCCCGTCACCCATGGCGATCCACCCGCACGCGTCAGGGTCACCGGGCAGCACCAGCGACGGGGTACCACGGCGCCGCTGGCCTCGGATTGGAGCGCTCATGTGAACCTCTCGATGCTGTCGGTGATCTCGACGGTCGTCGTGTCGACGTCGACCGCGTGGACCCACACGAGCAGCGACGCCGCCACGTCGTCGCCCCAGCCGCCCGACACCGTGCCGTCCTCCATGACGTACACGGTGCCGGGCTGCGACGAGCGGTAGCTCGCGTGACAGTCCGTCTCGACGTGGCCCTCGATGTCGGCCGCCTCCACATAGGCGACCAGCTCGGCATCGGTCAGCGCCGCGACGTCGAACGGCTCGACGCCGGTGCCTTCGCAGCGGCCGCAGGCGAACCAGCGCAAGCCGGGCCGACCGGCCTCAGCGAACACGCCCTGGTCGCCGTCGCACATCGTGCACACGGTGACGGTGCTCATGACGCCACCTCGCCCCTGTGGCCGCACGCCATGCAGTGCGACTGCGTGTCCTGGCGCACCAGGTCCACGGCGTCACCGTGGCGGCGGAGCGCCGCCTGGTCGAGCGGGCCGTCGGTCGGGTCGTCGAGGTCGCCGTGCGGCGCCGCGTTGTTGCGGGCGATCTCCTCAGCGAAGACGGCGCGGATGGCGTCGAGGTCGGCGCCGGTCAGGCTCAGTGTAATCGTGCTCATAATGTCCTCCGTGTTGTTGACTTGTCGTGTGGACGGAGCGACAATGGTGTCGCCCCGGCAGTAGCTAGGGGAAGTGCGGCCCGGTCAACTCCAGTGGAGTGCGCCGGGTCGTTGCGCGTCAGGCCACCCGGACCTGGGGGGTGCCGACAGGGTCGACGTTGGTGAACCACGTACCGTCCTCGACCCAGCCGGTATGAACCTCGGTGCCCGGCTCGACAAAGCTGCCCGGCTCGACGAGATCGCCGCGCTCGGTGACCTCGATCAGTCCGGTGAGGCCAGCGGCTTCGCTGGCCTCGATGGCTTCGGTGCTCGGGGTGATCGTGCTCATGATGTCCTCCGTGTCTCGGGGCGTCTCCCCTCGACAGCCACCACCTTACACTACCCCGCTTACCATGACAAGTAGAATCAGGAGATGCAGGACAGCGGCACCGACCACACATATACCCGGCCATACGGGGCGATCGTCGGCCGCTCCGAAGTCCAGCCAAGCGACTGCGCCGCCGTGCCGTAGTCCCGGTCCGTGATCTTCGCGTCGTGCATCCGGGCACGCACCCAATCGCGGCGTAGCAGCAGCTCGCAATCCGACGGCGCGAACGCCGCTTGCTGGCTGTCATGGTGCGGGGTAAATCCGCCCGCCATGCCGTCCGCTGTCTTCTCGGCGAGGGCGCGCAGCGTGTGGCGGGCCAGGCTCACGGGGTCTGCCTCGTCGGACAGCACCTCCGGCTCGGCCACATCGAGGATGAGCTGTAGCACCTTGTCCCATTTCGCCGGGGTCATGATGGCCCTCGGCGGCACCTTGTCGTACGACGCCACGATGGTCTGCCACATGGCCGACGCCGAAGACGTCTGCGCAGCCTTCATCCCGCCCGAGACCACACCGCCCGAGACAAGGTGCCACGTCGTCGACTCCGGCGCGTCCGGCACGCTGCGACGGATCACCCGATCGATCGGGATCGTGAGCACCTTGGACAGCGCGCCCAGCGGGTCAGCCACCGGCTCCCCGGTGGTCACGGCGTCTACGATGTCGTCGACCGCCGCGGTCGCCACGCTCTCGATGTGGGCCACGGCCTGCTCGCGCTTCTGCCCCGCCCGCACATTCGCGATCGTGCGGCGCAGATAGTCGGTCAGGCGCGGCTTCTCCTTCGCGCCCGACGCCTGGCGTCGGGCCGCGACCAACTCGGCGATCTCGGTGTCTGTGATGTCCTCGACCTGCACCGCCCACGACGCCACCGCCATATCGTGGCCCGACGCCGAATTGTCCTTCATGTCGGTCCTGCGCCCCGCCCACGTCACCCCCCACTTGCTGCCCGCCATCGTCTCGACCGCTAGGGCCAGCGCCGGGTTATCCAACAGTGCGACCCTCGCCTCGCGCTGCGACATCGCGGGAAGCTCGATCGACCGGTAGGCGTCGGTGGCGGCGCGGGACATGATCTGCCCGGCGCCCGCGTCGACGAGGCGCGCCCCGAGGGAGTCGAGATCCCACCACGGCCCGTCGGCCCACAGTGTCACCACGTCGACGGGCTCGCCCGAGCCGTAGTGCACCGAGCCCGGCAGCCTCATCAGCCGGTCCGCGTTCCACACGGGGTCAAACCCGACGTCGGAGTGCGCCTGGAACGTGGCGCCGACGTCGCTGAGGTGCTGCCGCATCGCGGCCGCCTCCAGCTCGATCGCCGTCTCGCACAACCAGAAGCCCTGCACGCCGCCCGGTGTGCGCAGCGCCACCGTCGGCCGTGTCCACGCGGTGAGCGCTTCGAGCGCTTCGTCGTGCGTCGTCGCCAGGCCAGGCTTCGCGTGCCACGGGCTGACGACGTCGACGTCGGCCCACGCGCCCGCGAGCAGCGCTGTCACGTCGGCCTGTTTGACACGGGTGCGCTCCGTGCCCGGCTCGGCCGTGAGGCCCATCGACACGTAGTGGTCGGTGCCCGGCGCGGGTGCGGCCAGCTCCCCGGCACGCCACCAGCGCGTCGTGGGCTTCGGCTGTGGGGTCCACGTGTGGCCCCACAGCTCGCCCTCCGGTGTGACCTTGCGGAACGCCTCGATCCCCGGGTCGATCATGAGTCGATCTCGGCGTCGATCTGGTCCAACATCATCACTACGTCCTCCATTGTGTGGGTCACAATCCAGCGCCCGCCGCCTCGCTGCCAGCGGCGCCCCTGCGCCTTCTGGATCTCGCTGGCGTCGAGGCCGGCGCGTTTCTTCGTCTCGACGCCGATAGACCTGCCACGGTACACGCCGAGGATGTCGGGTGTACCGGCTGGCGCGCCCGGTGGGCGGGTCACGATGGCGTGACCACCCCGCGTGATGACGAGCCGCACGACGTTGCGCTGGATCGTCGACTCTTTGGTCATGTGAACAGCCTCCCAGCTTTAGCGTCGAAGCAGTGTGGGGAGAACCAGACGGTTTCGCGGGCGGCGTTGGCGCGGCCTGCCCCGTCACCCTGGGAGCCGTAGCCCCCCTTCGCCTTCCAGCCGTGCGCCGTCCAGCCAAGCGACACGAGCACGTCGTGACCTTCCCCCGCGTAGCCGCACAGGGCGATGCGGAGTAGCGGGTTATCGCCGTTGGCCAGCGCCCAATCGCGCACGTCGTGGGCGACGGTGCCCGACGTGGTGCGGTAGCTGATCTGGTGTTCGGCCTCGTCGGAGTACGGCGGGTCGAGGAAGACGGCGGTTGTGCCGTGGCGCGACGTCACCGAGTCGCCGAGCACTCGCCCCCAATCACCACAGGCGACGCGCACGTGCCGCATTCGCTCAGCGAGGTCGGCCATCGGCCCCCCCCGCCCGGCATCGCCGAGGTGCGGCATCTGCCGCTTCACCCCCCGCCCGGCATTGCCGTTGGCCAGCTTGCCGTCAGCGTCGGGCCACCACCCGCCGCTTCCGGAGCACCAGCCCGACCCGATCCACGCGCATATACCCCAGACCCACCATCCGGCAATCTTCGCATCGTAAAAATCTGGGTCGCCCATGAGCCGATCGGTGAACCCGTCGTCCATCTGCTGGATCAGCCAGACGTGGCGGGCGTGCAGGTCGGCCTCGTTCACCGGCGAATCGGCCCACTCCCATGTTTCGGCCGGTGAGAGAGCGACGGCACGCCAGAAGTTGGCTACGAACCCGTCGAGATCGTTCACCGTCTCGGTACCCTGAGCGCCACCGGGGCGGCCCAGCAGGACAGCACCGGACCCGAAGAACGGTTCTACGTAGTTGCGGACGTCGCCGAACCGTTCCCACACGACATCGGCCACTCGGGATTTGCCGCCGAACCAGGGGAACGGTGCGCGCAGATCGGCGCTCACGACGCACCAAACACGAGGAGCGACGAGATGCGCCCGCCGTGCACCTTGATCGCGCAGGTCACGAGGAGCCCTTGGCGTTGAGCACCTTCGTGTAGCGGCGCACCTTCACGCCGCGGATCTCGGGGAGGTCCTCGCCGCGCTCCGCCGCCTCACGCTCCAGGCCACGCAGCGCAGCCGCGAGGGCGCCGGCATGCACCGACACGGCGTTGCGCTGCACCAGGTCACCGAGGCCCAGCGACTCCAGCGAATCGACGAGCACCTCGGGCGGCACCGCCACATCGATCGAGGCCGACAGGTCATGCTTCCAGCTGACCATCCGCCCGTCCACGGGGCTGCGCGTCACCCCCTCGGTGGACATCGCCTCGACCAGCTCGGCCTCGGCGACCTTCAACGCCTTGTAGGCGTCGGTCTTCGCCTGCTTCGCGTCGGCGTCGGCCTGGTGCGCTGCGAGGTAGGCGCGGGTCAACTCTGGGATCGACGGCATCACGACACCGCCCGTGACCCGCGGGCCCGCGCCTCGTCGAGCTGATCGGCGGACAGACCCGACACGACCACTAGGTAGTCGTCGAGGTTCGGGGCATTCGCCTCCACCTCGGCCAGCAGGCTGCGGGCAAGGTCGAGCACCAGCGGGCGGCCGCCGTACACGACGATGCGCTCCAGGTCGGCGCGCCACGCTGCGGCGTGCTCGACGTTCGACGCGCCCGGGCCGGGGTCGGTGAAGATCGCCACGATCACACCTCCTGCGGGCCGGAGTCGGCCACGCTCTCGGCACCCGCGGAGTCGGCCACGTGCTCGCGGCCCCTGCGGAACTGACGCACCACCTTCAGCCCAACATCGGCAGCGTGGGCCTGCTGCTCCGGCGTCGCCAGCCCGCCCTTGCCGATCACAACGGGGCGGTGCGTCGTGCCGCCCTTGGTCGTCACCTTGTCGCCACGCGTGATCCTCACGCGCAGCTGCGTAAACGTCGGCTTCGTGCTCGACGGCGACGCCGCCGCCATCAGCGCCGACGTAAGCGCACGGGCGCCGTCAACGCTGCCCGTCGGCACATCCATGATCGCGGGGCCGTGCTCATCCACATCGACCAGGAACGCCAGGCGCAGCGCGCACTCCGGCTTCGTCCGGTTCCCCTCCGGTCCGGTCCACTGCGACGCCGGGCACGTACCGCAGTCCCACACCTCGCCGCCCGTGTACTCGCCGGAGCCCGTGCGGGCGTCGTGGCTGCGGCACGTCGGCGGGTTGCCGGAGCCGGGCGACGTGCCCGGCTCCCAGCGGACCCGCTGCGAGATGCCCGCCAGCGCCACGCCGTTGATCTCGGTGGTCGTCTCGTCCTCGACGACCGCGAACAGGGCCGGGACGCTGAACGTGTTCGTGTCGGGGCCGGCGATCTTGTAGACCGGCGTCAGCCGGGCCACCTCGCTGGGGGTCAGGTCGACCGCCGACATGGCGACGAGCTCGGCGAGCATGTCCTCGGGCAGCGCCGGAACGCTGCTCGGGTCGTCGGTCTTTGCTGGGGTGTTGCTCATTGGGTTGCCTCCTGGCATTGGTGGGACTTGATGGTCTTGATCTCGGCGCCGCACGCGAGGCACACGGTAACCGTGACCCCGGGGCGCAACTGGCCGTCGACGGCGATGCCGCCGACCTGCTCGGAACGTGGGACACGCGCCGCCCGGCGGTCGACGTCGACGCTCACGACGCACTCGGCGGACAGCACCGCGCCGTTGTGCCACGCCACGTCGAGGGCGTCGAGCACCCACGACACCGACCACATCGGCGGCGGGCTCTCATCGCGGGCCCGGCGGCGGCGGTCGTAGATCGCCTGGCGGGTCACGCCACAACGGCGGGCCAGCTCGGCGAGGTTCGTGCCGCGGAGGTCGAGGGCCGCACGCAACGCGGCGGGCGGGGTGAGCATCATGGTGTCGGGGTCGGCGCACCACGGCCAGCCCTCGGCGATCAGGCGGTCCTGCAGCGCTCGGGCATCCTCGGCCGCGCAGTCGGTGCCGGAGAAGGTGCGGTGTGTCCAGCTCATCCGAGCAGCCCCCGCTCGATCTCACGGGCAGCGATGATGCGGGCGATCTCAGACGTCACGATGTTGGCGGCGCTATCGGTCGAGGGGGCGCCGAGGAAATCGGTCCGTGCCGACTTCACCGCATCCAGCATGAATCCAGGCGGGCCACCGTTCAATTCCGCTGCGACCGTGCCCAACTCCTCGATGTAGTCAGCGAGCCGAGCAGGCATCACGTACAGGCCGCCCAACTCGTACAGGTCGCCCGCCAAGTTCGCGGCCCCGATCGTCTCGTCGTGGTATGCGTCGAGGAGATTCTCGACCTTGCGGCGTGTCTCGCTCTTCCAGCTCATCGTGTGGCCTCCGTCTTCGTCATGGAGTCAGCATAGCCGATGGCACTTGTCATGACAAGCCCGACGCGCGATCTATTGCGGCGAGCAGCTCAGCCTCCATCGCCGCGGTGATCTCCGCCTGCAACGCGTCGCCGTCACGCAGCGCCGCCCAGATCGTCCGGTCCACCTCGCCGCCCAACAGCACCACCGCCACCGGCTCGCGCCAATGCGTCGACTCCGCCGGGCGATCGTTGCGGCCCACCGCCTGGCGCCACAGGGTCAGGCTCGTCGGCAGATCCACCCACACCGCCAACTCAGCCTCGACCAGCTCGATGCCCTCCGATGCCGCCGCCACCTGGCACACCACGACGTCGACGCCCTCAGCCGCACGGCCCGCCGCGGACAGCCCCGACTTCGACGCGCCGCTGATCTCGCCGACCGTGAGCCCGAGCCGCTCCGCCTCGACCGTCACCAGGTCCATCGTGCGGCGCCACGTGCACCACACGATGACCGGCCACTCGGTGCGCTCGCCCAGCAGCTCGCCGAGGGCCTTGACCTTCGCGGTCCGGTGGTCCGCGTCGTGCTGGCCGTCGGCGACACCCGACTCAAGGCGATGCACGTGAGTGCGGCGCGCCAACGCGTTGTCCGCGATCAGCTCCACTCGGCCGTCGGGCGAGGTCCACACGCCGTCACGCTTCATCGTCGCGGCGGCCTTGGCGTCGGCGCCGATGTCGACGTCGAGGGTCTCCCACGCCGTCACCGACCAGTCACGTTCGATCGAGTCGGGGCTGACGACCAGCCAGGACAGCGCCCGACGCTCGCGCCATCTGGCCGCGTGCTCGTCGGACAGGAACTCGGCGCCCGGGATATCGTGCCCCGCCGCACGGCTGGCGCCCTCGTCGCGCTGGAAGTAGCGGGCATGATGTGGGCTCGCCGCCCAGCCGAACACCGTCGGGTCGATGAGGCGCTGCACGCCGTGGAGTTCCGGGGGGCGCTGCCCCATCGGTGTGCCCGACATGCCGATCAGCAGGCCGGGGCTATCGATGGCCCCGTGGGCGAAGGTGCGGTTGACGCGGAGGTGCGCACGGGCACTCGTCGACTTCGCGCGGTGCACCTCGTCGAGCACCACGACCGCCGGGCGCGCCGCCTCGACGACCGCCCACGCACCGTCACCACACAGCCAGTGAGACAGCACCACGTCGACACTCTGCGCCGTGGCCGGTGTCAGGTCGACGACCTGGGCACGCATCTCGGCGCGCTGCTCCTTCGACCAGCCACGCGTGACGGCAGTGTGCCAGCCCTTCGCCGCGCCGATCGTCGCCTCGGGCCACCAGCGGGCCAGGTTGCGCACCCAGCCCGACCACACCGCCAGCGGCAGCACGACGACGAGCTGACCGCGGTCGGGGTTCGCCGCCCGCCACAACTTTGCCGCCTCGATACTCAGCCGCGTCTTACCTGAGCCAAGCGGCATCTCCCAGCCGACACGACGCGCGGGGATCGGCGACGGTGGACCCGCGATATCTTCCAGCGCCATGCGCTGATGTGGCCATAGCCCCTCGACGCGACATGCCCAGTAGTGGTGCGGTGTGCGCCACCAGTGCGACGTTGGGTAGCCGTCGAGGACCTCGGCGAACGCGGTGTCGGTGCGGGCACCGAAGCGACCCACCGGCCACGACCACGCGCCGTCCTTGAGGAGCCTCCCGCCATGGAGCTTGCCCAGCTCTGGGCCGCAATCCACGCGGCGCGGGCCGGGCCGCTGCGGGATGGTCATGACTTCGTCTCCGGGGAGAACCTGGTCGACCATTGTGTCCACTCGTCGTGGTCGGCGCCGCTCAGGTCGGCGCCGCGCAGGTTGGCGCCGCGCAGGTCGGCGCCGCGCAGGTTGGCGTCGTACAGGTTGGCGTAGCTCAGGTTGGCGTCGCTCAGGTTGGCGTCGCTCAGGTTGGCGCCGCGCAGGTCGGCGCCGCTCAGGTCGGCGCCGCGCAGGTTGGCGTCGCTCAGGTTGGCGCCGCGCAGGTTGGCGTCGATCAGGTCGGCGCCGCGCAGGTTGGCGTCGCTCAGGTTGGCGCCGCGCAGGTTGGCGT
>CALMLJ010000153.1 GCA_937868025.1 uncultured Acidimicrobiaceae bacterium | reverse complement strand
TGGCAACGCCGTACATGCCGAGCGGGAACACGAGCGCCCAGTAGGAGGGGTGGTAGCGGAGCGGGACCTTACGGGCGATGTGGCGCCATGCACCGATGGCGACCATGACCGGAAACCAGAACGTGGCGGTAGCCCAGGCGAGTGTGACGAGTCCTTCGATGAGCGGTCCGAGCCGATCGACTCGAGAGGAGACGGCGCGGGCAGCCAGGAGGTTGGAGCCGGCGAGAACGGTGATCGCGACGGCGCCGGCAGCGATCCAGGCGGGAGGGTCGGCTTCGGTTGGTTCGAGGGGTTGGAAGGTCCAGCGAAGGAAGACCATGGTCATGACGATCAGGTAGAGCACGAGGCCAAGGCAGAACGCGGCGATGCACATGAACGCGAGGAAGTCGCTGGGGTGGTGGCCAAGGAGGAGCGCGCCGAACACGGCGACCGATTCAGTGGCGACGGTGAGGAGGAACCAGGAGCCGTTGATGCCGGCGCCGAGGCCGGGCTTGTCGTGGCGAAGCACGTCGGAGATCAGCGCGGTGTAGAGCAGGATCACGTAGAGCGGGAGCGAGCACCACCACAGGATCTCGGCGAGGGTCCACCAGCCGTGGATGATCGCGGAGGCGCTGGCGAGCACGTTGGTGCCGGCGACGATGGTGAGGAACGAGAATCCTTTGGCGTGGCTGGTGAGGTCGGCTGCGAGGCGCTTGGGGTAGAGGGCGAGGCGGGCGGCGAACAAGACGACGAGCAATGCGAAGGCGCCGGCGGCCACGACGTACAGGCTGTTGGCGAGCCAGTCGATCTTCTGTTGTTTGGCGCCGATGGCGATGATGCCGGTGGCCATCACGAGCGCGAAGTAGCCGGGGAACAGCGTCGCCAGCGGGTTGACGCGGTTCTGCGTTGCGGGCTGGGGGGTGAGGTTGTGATTCGTTTTGGTCATGGACGGAGGTAGCGCAGGAAGGCCGCTGCGGCGGCAAAGAGGGTGACAGACACTGCTGCTGTGGCCCAGGCGAGTGATTCGGTGTCGGTTTGGAATGCTTCGACGGCGACGGTGATCAGGAACACTTGGAACGCGACGAGGATGATGACGTAGAGCACGACTGCCGATGATGTGCGTCGGGCGCGTTCGGAGGTTCTCATGTCTGCCTGCCGAGCGCCCAGATCATTCCGTCGTCGCGAACCTCGACGTCGATCCGGCCGAGCGGTCGGGTCGGTGGTCCGGAGATGACGGCGCCGGTTCGGGCTTCGAAGTTGCCTTCGTGGCATGGGCAGTGCCAGCGACCACTGTCGGGTTCGTCGCCGGGTTCGTAGTAGACGACGCAGCCGAGATGGGTGCACTTCTGGCTGAACGCTACGACGTCGGTGTCGCTGAGACGCACGAGGATCGCCGGGTCGCTGTCACCGGGGTAACGGAACAGGTGGGGCTCACCGATGGGGAGATCGGCTACCGGGACGATCGCTCGTGGGTCGCCGGCGTTGATCGTGCGGAGTTGTGTCCAGGCGGCGATGCCGACGTTGGCGACGGCGAGGGTGCTGGCGCCGAGCACGAGGTAGCGGGCGAACTCGCGGCGGGTGACCTCCTCCTCCGAGAGGGCCTGGTACGGGAAGTCGCGTTTCCATGGCGGTGCGACGGGAACCTCGGTGGGTGGGTGGGGTTCGGTCATGAGGTCACCTCGGTGGGCTCGAGCCCGAACGGGTCGTCGAGCCAGGAGTGTTGGGTTCCGGCAAGCGCATCGATGGGCCCGGCGAGTGCGTCGTCGATCACGGTGTAGACCTTGGTGCGTACCTGTTGGCGGCCGAACAGGAAGTCGCGGAACAGGCTGCCGCTGCGCGTGTCACGGAACTCCTCGATGGTCCCGTACCACAGTGCTTCGCTCGGGCACACCGATGCGCACATCGGGGTGAGACCTTCGGAGGTGCGGTCGGTGCACATGTCGCACTTCATCATCTGGTCGAAGTCGGCGACGTACTTGGGGACACCGAAGGGGCAGGCGAGCACACAGTTGGAACAGCCGATGCATCGCGGCTTGAGCGCGGACTGGACGATGCCGTCTTCGGTTTGCTTGATCGCATCAGCGGGACAGACCTGCGCGCAGGTCGGGTCTTCGCAGTGCATGCACACCATCGGCGCGGTCTGGGTGCTGGTCGCTCGATCGACGCGTTCGAGGTGTATCAGCGATTGGCCGCGATGGGTGCCGCACTCGGCACACGCCTGCACACAGGCTTCGCATCCGATGCAGCGGCTCTGGTCGATCACGAACACCGGGTTGTCGTCGATCCCGAACTGGCCGGTTCTCACAACTGGCCCTCGTGCAGGTCCATGTCACGGGCGTCGATGGTGGGCGCGTTACCGCCGGCGCGTTCGACCCGCACGGCAGCGACTTTGAACTCGGGCATCTTCGACAGCGGGTCGACGGCACGGTTGGTCAACTGGTTGGCGGACTGGCCGCCAGGCCAGTGGTACGGGATGAACACCGTGTCGGGCCGGATCGTGTTGACCACATGCGCGGGAAGCGTGATGGTCCCGCGCCGGGAGGTGACGGTGACGAGGTCGCCATCGGCGACACCGATGCTGTCGGCGAGGCGGGGGTGCATCTCGCACAGTGGTTCCGGGTACTGGGCAACGAGGGCGGCGATTCGCCGGGTCTGCGTGCCGGACAAGTACTGCGACACCACCCGTCCGGTGGTCAACAGCACCGGGTAGTCGTCGTCGACGACCTCGGCGGACAGTTTGTAGGGCACGGCGTGGAAGCGAGCCCTGCCGTCGGGGAAGTGGAACTGGCCGCCCTCGTGCAGGCGCGGGGTGCCCGGGTGGCCGACCTCGGGGATCGGCCAGAACAGGCCCATCTCGTCCTCGATGCGTTGCCACGTGGCCCCGGTGTAGTCGGCGGTGCCACCGGTGCTGGCCCGGCAGAGCTCGTCGAAGATCTCCTCGGTGTTCGTGTACGGGAAGTACTCGCTCTTGCCGAGACGTTCGGCGATGTCGAGCAGGATCTCCCAGTCACGACGGGCTTCGCCCGGCGGTGACACGGCGGCGTTGATCTTGATGATCCTCCCCTCGCCGCTGGTCGAGGTGCCTTCGTCCTCCTCGTGCAGTGATCCGGGCAGCACAACATCGGCGTGGTGGGCGGATTCGGAGAGGAAGAAGTCGATGACCGCATAGAACTCGAGCTTGTCGAGCGCCTCGCGGGTGAAGTTCGAATCAGGTGCCGACACGAGCGGGTTGAAGCAGATCGACAACAAGCCCTTGATGGTGCCGTCGTGGATCGCTTCGATCAGCTCCTCCGCCGGCAGGCCCTTGCCGGGGATGTCGGCTTCGTCGCAGTTCCACACCTTCGCGACCGCCGCGCGGTGCTCCGGGTTGGTGATGTCGCGGTTGCCGGGCAGCTGGTCGCACTTGTGGCCGTGCTCGCGACCACCCTGGCCGTTGCCCTGCCCGGTGATCGTCGACACCCCGCAACCGGGTTTGCCGAACTTGCCGGTGGCCAGGCCGAGGTTGATCGCGGCAAGCACGTTGTCGACACCTTTGGTGTGCTGCTCGATCCCGCGAGCGTGCAACATCATCCCAGTCGCGGAAGTGCCCCACAGCTCGGCGGCCTCCTCGATCCGCTCCGCAGGGACCCCGGTGATGCCGGCGGCCCATGCCGGTGTCATGTCGGCCACGGCTGCTGCGGCGTCGTCGAAGTTGACGGTGTGGTTGTCGATGAAGTCGTGGTCGAGCCAGTCGCGTTCGATCAACACGTGCAGCACCGCACCGAACAACGCCGAGTCGGTACCCGGACGCACGGGCAGGAACAGGTCCGCGGTGCGGGCGAGGGGGACCACCCGGGGATCTTGGACGATCAGCTTGGCGCCGCGGTCCCGGGCCCGCCAGATGTAACTGGTGGTGATCGGGAACGTCTCGGCGACGTTGGAGCCGGCGACCCAGACGACGTCCGCGAGGGAGATGTCGCTCCACGGGTTCGGTGCCCGGTCAACGCCGAGCGCCTTCTTGTTCCCGGTCCCGGCCGACACCATGCAGAACCGGCCGTTGTAGTCCAAGTTCGCGGTGTGCAACGCGAGGCGGGCGAACTTGCCGA
>CALMLJ010000152.1 GCA_937868025.1 uncultured Acidimicrobiaceae bacterium | reverse complement strand
ACGGCGCCAAGTTCCTCGGCATCCTCGCCTGGTCGACCTACTTCGTGGTCACCACCCGTGACATCTCCCGTTCGGTGTTCGTGGACGCCCTGATGACGTGGCCGGATGCGGCCTACGACTCGGTGTACGGCGCGCTCGACGAATTCGAGGTCGACGGGTACGTGGCGACGTCCGCCGGGTCCGGCGTCTCGTCGAACTTCTAGACCAGGGCGCCGACGGGATCGACCGCGACGGCGGTCGGGTCGAGCGAGTTCCAGCAGTTCAATTCCACCGATTTGGCCAGCTCGGCCTGGTGGCGCTGCTCCGGCTCCTCGGCGATGTCCCGACGGAGAACACCCCTCATGCGGGTTCCCCGTCGGGAGAACGCCGAGGTCGCGTTCGCTCGTTGACGGGCATCAGCCGACGTCGTGGACCACTTCGATGCGGTTCCCGCCGGGATCTCGGGTGAACCCGCGGCCGACCCCGAACAGCGCGTCGGCGTCCTCCCACTCGGCACCGGAGACGACACAGGCCGTCTTGACGGCGGCGACATCGGGGACGGCCACCGCGACGTGCGCGTCGGAGTGGCCGACGTGGTCACGTTCGGAAATGTGGAGCTCGAAGGAGCCGCCGTCCAACCAAGCTCCGGGCCGGCCGCTGCGCCCCTGGCGCGGGAGATCGACCATGCCGAAGACCGACCGCCAGAACACGGCGGTCGGCTCGGCGAGCCCCGGGGGCACCACCAGGTTCACGTGATGGAGGCGCACGATTCGGCCGACGTGACTACTTGCGCGACGCCTTGATGATGTTGAGCGCCGAGCCGGCCTTGAACCACTCGATGTGCTCGGGGCTCATCGTGTGGTTGGCCTGGAACGAAACGGTGGTGCCGTCGGGCTTGGTCAGCACGAGGTCGACGGGCTTGCCGTCGGCGAGCTCGGACAGGCCGACGACCGAGATGCGGTCGTCCTCGCCGATGGCATCGTACACCGACGGGTCGGCAAACGTCAGCGGCAGGACCCCCTGCTTCTTGAGGTTGGCCTCGTGGATACGGGCGAAGCTGCGAACCAGGATCGCCTTGGCGCCGCGGAAGCGGGGCTCCATGGCGGCGTGTTCACGGGAGCTGCCCTCGCCCCAGTTCTCGTCACCGACCGCGATCCAGGCCTGGCCGGCCTCGTGGTAGTGCTTGGCGATGTCGGGGAACGACTTGGTCGTCCCGTCGAGCTGGTCCTTGCCTTCACCGACGGCGTCGGTGAAGGCGTTGACGGCCCCGAGGAAGAGGTTGCCCGAGATGTTCTCGAGGTGGCCGCGGTACTTGAGCCACGGTCCGGCCATCGAGATGTGGTCGGTGGTGCACTTGCCCTTCGCCTTCAGGAGGATCGGCAGCGCGAGGTAGTCGTTGCCGTCCCACGGTTCGAACGGCTCGAGCAGCTGGAGGCGGTCGGAGGTGGGGGAGACCTTGACCTCGACGCCGGAGCTGTCCTCGGGCGGGGCGATGAAGGTGTTCTCACCGGGGGTGAACCCGGCCGGCGGGAGCTCGAGGCCCTCGGGCACCGTGAGCTTGACCTGCTCGCCCGCGGCGTTGGTGAGGGTGTCGTTGATCGGGTCGAAGTCGACGGTGCCGGCCAGGGCGAGTGCGACGACCGTTTCGGGCGAGGTCACGAAGGCGAGCGTGTTGGCCGAGCCGTCGTTGCGCTTGGGGAAGTTGCGGTTGTAGCTCGTGACGATCGTGTTGAGGTGATCGTTGTCGGCCTCCGGGCGGGACCACTGGCCGATGCAGGGACCGCACGCGTTGGCGAGGACCGTGGCACCGGCCGCCTCGAACGTGCCGAGCAGCCCGTCACGCTCGATGGTGGCGCGCACCTGCTCGGAGCCGGGCGTGATGAGGAGCGGCACCTTGACCGACAGGCCGTTGTCGGCGGCGTGGCGGAGGATGGAGGCGGCCCGGGTGATGTCCTCGTAGGAGGAGTTGGTGCACGAGCCGACGAGGGCGGAGCTGATCTCGAGTGGCCAACCCTGCTCGCGGGCCTCGGCGCCGAGGTCCTTGACCTCGCGGGCCAGGTCGGGTGTGTGGGGACCGTTGATGTGCGGCTGCAGGGTCGACAGGTCGATCTCGATGACCTGGTCGAAGTAGTCGGCGGGATTGGCGAGGACGTCGTCGTCGGCACGCAGGTGCGCCGCAACGGCGTCGGCGGCGTCGGCGATCGCCTCGCGGGCGGTGCTCTTCAAGTAGCGACTCATGGCCTCGTCGTAACCGAAGACGGAGGTGGTGGCGCCGATCTCGGCCCCCATGTTGCAGATGGTCGCCTTGCCGGTGCAGCTGATGGACTCGGCGCCGGGACCGAAGTACTCGACGATGGCACCCGTGCCGCCCTTCACGGTCAGGATCTCGGCGACCTTCAGGATGATGTCCTTGGGTGCCGACCAGCCGTTGAGCTCGCCGGTGAGGTGGACACCGATCAGCTTGGGCCAGCGGACGTTGAACGGGAAGCCGGTCATGACGTCGACGGCGTCCGCGCCGCCCACCCCGATGGCGATCGTGCCGAGGCCGCCGGCATTCGGGGTGTGGCTGTCGGTGCCGATGATCATGGCGCCCGGAAAGGCGTACTGCTCGAGGACGACCTGGTGGATGATGCCCGAGCCCGGACCCCAGAAGCCGATGCCGTACTTGGCGGACACCGACTCGAGGAAGTCGTAGA
>CALMLJ010000151.1 GCA_937868025.1 uncultured Acidimicrobiaceae bacterium | reverse complement strand
ACCGGTCTCCTCGGCGAGGCGCCGAGCGTCGCCGCGACCATCACGACCCATCGCACGCTCATCCGGCTCGACCGTTCCGGTGAGGAAGCTCCGGTCGAGCTTGCCGACGACCGTGTCGAATCCGAGGTCGGCGGGGCGCCCGGTCCGTCGTTTCGTGAGATCGAGGCAGAGCTCGTCGGTGCGGGAACGTTGACGCTGCTCGACGAGGTCGGTTCCCGGCTCGGTGCGGCGGGGTTCCGGCCTGCCACGGTCCGCTCCAAGGTCCAACGAGTCCTGGGCAAACATCCTTCGCTGATCGAGGCACCCAAGCGTCTCCGCGGCGCAGCGTCGGTCCGTGAGTTCCTGGTCGCGACGATCGGTGCCAGTACGCGGCAACTGCTGATCAACGACCCGAGGGTCCGTCTCGGCGCTGACGCCGAGGCGGTCCACCAGGCGCGGGTGGCGACCCGCCGGCTCCGCTCCGACTTGAAGACCTTCGGTCCGATGTTGTCGGGGGACGCCGTCGACCGGATGCGGGACGAGCTGGCGTGGCTCGGCGAGCTGCTCGGGAACGTTCGCGACCCCCAGGTGCTGGAGCAACGGCTGACAGCTCAGGCGGCAGTGTTCGACGAGGTTGCAGGAGTGGACGAAGACGCCATCGCCGACCTGACGGACCTCCTGGCCGAGCGGGCACGCTTCCACCACTCCCAGCTGGTCAACGCGATGGACGGTGACCGGTACAGCGCCCTCGTGGCGGATCTGCTCGCGATGACGAACGAGCCGCCGGTGGCGTCCGCGAAGCTCGCATCCAAGACCGCCGCCCCGATCGCAGAGCAGCTCGCCCGCAAGCAGTGGAAGCGAGCGGCCAAGTTCGCCGCAGGCCTGGGGTCCTCCGCCGACGATCTCCAGTTGCACGACCTGCGCAAACGACTCAAGCGCGCCCGGTACGCAGCGCAGTCCGTCAAACGGCTCCGGCTGGGCAACCGGTACTTTCGACGAGAACTCGCCGACCTCCAAGATCGGCTCGGAGATCACCACGACCTCGTCGTGCAACGTGAGTTCCTGTCGACGGGCTTCGAACGGCTCGCTCCGGACGCGGCCTTCGTCGCCGGTCGTCTGCTGCAGGATGCCGACCATCGTCGTCTCGCGATGGTCACCGAGTGGCCCGATCTCGCCGACCGCCTCGAACGGCTCGACTTCGACTGAGGGCGCTGAGGGACCGCAGCGACCCTGCGCTTTGTGAAACCGGCCGTCGTCAGGACGCGCCGACACGGCGGCGCTCGACGGCATCGGACAGGACCCGTTCAGCGGTGGCCTGGTCGACCTCGACCCCGAGGAACCGAACGGCCACCAGGTCCTCGCCGTCGAGGACGAGTGCCTGCTGCTTGGACGGCACCCAGTAGCCGGCCGAGCCGAGGGAGGTGGCCTCCGCCGTTGCGGCCCGGCTCTCCTCGAACCCGGCCCGGCCGAACCCCTCACGTTGTACGAATCCCACCGCACGCGAGTCGTCGCCCTGTGCCGCGTACACGCAGTTGAGGACGAGACCGGCACCGTCGCCGCTCATCTCCGATGACGACGTGGCCACCACGCTCGGTCCGCCGAGCAGGCGGTCCACCTCGGCGTGATCGGCCAGCGCACACGGGTCGGTAGCGGCGGCCGCAGCGGTCGTCGTCGATCGGTCGGGAGCCTCCGTCGTCGAGGCCCGGTTCGTCTCGGTCGACGAACACCCGGCGGTGACCGCCGAGATGGCCACCCAGAGGAGGAGCGCGAGAACACGGCGAGCGAACTGACCCACGACCCCGACCGTACCGCCACATGACGCGCCGGTGGCGCCCACCCAACTCGTCATCGGAGATCGAAGCGCGAAGAGACCTCGGGGGAGCGGTATCGTTCGCCGATGATCCGTTCCCACCGACTCGCCGCCGTCGCCCTGGCAGCCGCCCTCGTCGTGTCCGCCTGTGGTGGCTCCGACGACACCGAATCCTCGAGCGCCACGACCGCGCCGGGCAAGGTCGACACCTCGTCCGACATCACGGGCAAGGGCCCCGACGGCTCCGGGCCGGCGCCCGACGCGGTGGCCGTAGCGGTCCGCATCGACGTCGACTCGTTCGATCCGCACACGTCACTCGGCGACTCGGCGGCGCAACAGGCGTTCCTGTTCCTCTACGACACCATGGTCCACCGCACCCTCGACGGGGAGATCCTTCCGGGTGTCGCGTCCGAGTGGGAGGTGACGCCCACCAAGGGGGTGTTCACGATCCGTGACGGCCTCACGTGCACCGACGGGACACCGCTCGACGCAACGGCGGTGGCGGCGTCGTACGAGTCGCTCGGCAACAACCCCGGCAGCCTCGGCAAGAGCAAGATCTTCGGCCCCGACGGCATGGCATCGGTCACCGCTGACCCGGCCGCGAAGACGGTCACGATCGAAACCAAGTCGCCCAACAACGACATGCTCACCGGCCTCGCCACCACCGGGTTCATCGTGTGTCCGGCCGGCCTCGCCGACCCGGCGACCATCAAGGAGGCCCCCGCCGGGTCTGGGCCCTACGAGCTGACCGATTCCAAGCGGGGCGACGAGTACACGCTCCAGCTGCGTGACGACTACGCGGGGTTCTTCGACGACACCACGATCGAGGACCTTCCGAAGACGGTGACGCTCAAGGTCATCACCGACGATGCTGCTGCAGCCGACCTCGTCGAGAGCGGCAAGATCCAGATCGCCGGCATCCTGTCGACCGACGCCAAGCGACTGCTCGCCAACCCCGACCTCGTGTCGGTTCCCGCCCAGGGCTACGGCTCGAACGCCGTCCTCATGATGCAGAAGCCGTCGGCGGCGACGTCGGACGAGAAGCTTCGCCAGGGAATCGCCATGCTGCTCGACAGTGTGCAGGGCGGCGCGGCCGAGACGCAGGGCCTCGGCACACCCCGCCGTACCCTCTACACGCCGAACATCGACTGCTACACGCCCGATGCCGAGGCCTACGCCCCCGAGTACGACCCGGCGGCTGCGGCGGCCTTCCTCGACGAGGCCGGTTACAAGGTCGGCGCCGACGGTAAGCGCACCAAGCCCGACGGCTCCGAGCTCACCATCAAGGTGGTCGGCAACAACACCCAGGGTCAGATCCCGCAGTTCATCGCCGACTCGCTCGAGAAGGGCGACATCGACGTCGACCTCTTCGTCGGCACCTACAACGAGTCGATCGCCAAGCTGTTGAGCGACCAGTTCGACATCGGTTCCTACCCGTTCACCGACTCGTCGCCGTTGCCGTCGCTCTGGCCGAACCAGATCGGCTCGAACGCCGGTGCCAACTTCGGGCAGGTCAACAACACCGAGTTCGACCGCCTGGTGAACGAGGCGCTCGCCGTCGACTCGGCGACCGACCCCGAAGGCCGGTGCGAGAAGTGGCAGGAGGCCGAGAAGGTGGTGCTCGAGGCCGCCAACGTGGTGCCGATGGATCAGCCCACCAACAACTGGTTCGGCAACGGCGTCACGTTCAACTCGCAGTTCTTCAAGATCGACCCGTTCTCGATCCGCTCCAAATGATGGTCGAGGTCTGACCGTTGGCGCGGTGGGGTCGGTTCCTCCTGCAGCGGGTCGTGCGCGTCGTGATCGTGTCGGTGGTGCTGATCACCGCCACGTTCGTGACGGTGCGGCTGGTGCCCGGCGACCCGGCGCAGAAGGCGATCGGTATGCAGACCGACCGGTCACCCGAAGAACAGGCGGCGACGCTCGAGCAGGCGAAGCGCGACCTGCACCTCGACCGCTCCCTGCCCGTGCAGTACGCCGAGACCCTGGGCGCGGCTGCGACCTTCGATTTCGGCCGCTCGTTCCAGACCAACCAGCAGGTCACGTCGATCATCGGTGACCGTCTCGGCTCGACGCTTCGCCTGGCGGCGGGTGGCACGCTCGTGATGCTCGTGATCGGCGTGCCCCTCGGCGTCCTCGTCGGAGCGTTCACCAACGGTCGCCGGCGCTGGCTGGACGTGGTCTTCAGCGGTGTCAGCGGGTTCGTCGGCTCCATCCCGCCGTACGTGCTTGCCGTGATCGGCGTGTTCTTCTTCGCCTACACGTGGTCGGTGTTCCCGCGGATCCCCGAGGGTTCCCTGCTCGACGACGTGCTGCCGTCCCTGGCGCTGGGGTTGGGGCCGGCGTTCCTCCTCGCTCGTGTGGTGCGGGTCGAGACGCTCGACATCCTCCAGCAGGACTACGTGCGCACGGCGCGCAGCAAGTGGCTGCCGTGGCGGCACCTGTACGGCCGCGACGTGCTGCCCAACGTGTTGACCCCGGCACTGACCATCGGCGGCGTCCTGTTCGCGTCGTTGCTCGGCGGCGCCGTGGTCGTCGAGGGCATCTTCGGCCGCAACGGGCTCGGCTCGACGCTGATCAACGCCGTGCAGCTCGGCGACTATCCCGTCGTGTCGGCGATCTCCCTCCTGTTCGGGTTCATGGTGGTCGCGGTCAACACCGCGGTCGATCTGATGCTGGCGGCCATCGATCCGCGAACGCTGGTGGCGCAGTGACGGGGCGAGCGCGATGAGTGGGCGGCGCCGGCAGGCGCGGGTCCGGGCGCTCCTGTCGACCCCGACGGGTGTCATCGGCCTGGTGCTCTTGGGGGCGCTGGTCGTCATCGCGATCATCGGACCGTCCACGTGGGGCGACAAGGCCACCGCGTCGGACTACCTCAACCTGTTCTCGCCCCGGTCGAGCGAGCACCTCCTCGGAACCGACGGTGCGGGCCGCGACCTGTTCGCCCGCACGCTCGTCGGCACCCGGTTGTCGTTGCTCCTGGCGTCGGGATCGGTGCTCATCGCTGCGGCGCTCGGCATCGTGATGGGCGCCGGCGTGGCCGCCGCCGGCGGTCGGGTGCAGCGGGTCGGTGGCACGATCATCGACACCTGGCTCGGGTTCCCGTCGATCCTCCTCAGCGTGCTCGTCGTCACGGTCCTCGAACGGGGAGCGGGCGCGGCGATGGTCGCCATCGGCCTGTCGTTCGCTCCGTTCTTCGCCCGGCTCACCCTCACCTCCGCGTCCGCGGTTGCCGGACGCGACTTCGTGGCGGCCGGGAGGCTCCTCGGCCTCTCCCGCTTCCGGATCGTCCGTCGCTACATCCTCGGCAACATCGCCGACGCGCTCGTCGTTGCGGTGTTCTCGACGTTCGGACAGTGCCTGGTCGCGATCTCCGCGCTCAGTTTCCTCGGTCTCGGCGTGCAACCCGAGGTGGGGGCGCAGGAACGGTTCACCGTCGACTGGGGTGTGCTGCTCGACCAGGGGGTGAAGAACTTCCGCGAGGCGCCCGCCGGTGCGCTCGGTCCCGCGTTCGCGATCGCCGTTGCCGGTCTGGCGTTCGGTTGGTTCGGCGACGGTCTCGCCCGCATCTTCAACCCGCGGCTCACCGTCCGACGTAGGAGCAGCGACTCGTGAGCGGCGACGTCGTGTTGGAGCTGCGCGACCTCCAGGTCTCGTTCGGAGCCGGGAAGCACGAGGTGACCGTCGTGCACGACGTGAGCCTGCGGGTCGAGCGGGGCGAGATCGTCGGAGTGGTCGGCGAGTCGGGCTCGGGCAAGACGCTGACCGCCATGGCGGCGACCGACCTGCTCCCGTCGGGCGCCCGCCGGGCCGCGAGCGCGTGGGCCTTCGACGGCACCGACCTCCTCGGCGCCGACCGCAACGGGCGCGCCGCTGCGCTCGGCGGCAAGCTCGGTGTGGTCTTCCAGGATCCGATGTCGTCGCTGAACCCCGCCCGTCGCGTCGGGTCGCAGCTGTCCGACACCTCGCGATTCTGGGGGAAGCGGACCCGGGCCCAGGCCCACGACGACGCCGTCGACCGGCTCCGTCGGGTGCGGATCGCCGCCCCCGAACGTCGTGTCGACGACTACCCCCACGAGTTCTCCGGCGGCATGCGGCAGCGGGCGATGATCGCCATGGGCCTGATGGCCACGCCGCAGCTCATCGTGGCGGATGAACCCACGACGGCCCTCGACGTGACCGTGCAGGCCGACGTCATGACGCTCCTCCGCGAGCTCAACGAGGAGCAGGGCACGGCCGTCCTCCTCGTGAGCCACAACATCGCGCTCGTCGCCGAGATCTGCCATCGCGTCGTGGTCATGTACGC